>JADGPY010000310.1 GCA_017882205.1 Chitinophagaceae bacterium | reverse complement strand
TTCAACTCCTTCTCATCTAATCCAAATTTTGTTTCTTCCACCGCTATATGAACCTGCAAAAGACAATCAATGATCCGGTTATTTTTTTGCCCCTGTTTATTGATCTCTTTCAACAATTTAAAACTATCCACACTATGTATCAAGGATACAAAGGGCGCAATGTATTTCACTTTATTGCTTTGTAGATGTCCAATAAAATGCCAACGAATATCCTTAGGTAGATGTTCTTGTTTATCTACTAATTCCTGTACATAATTTTCTGCAAAATCTCTTTGTCCGAGATGATATAATTCCAGGATCTCATCTTCTGGTTTCGTCTTGGAAACCGCTACCAGTGTGGCCCTCCCGGCAATTTCTGTAAGAATTTCTTTGTATTTATCTTTATATATCACTATTTCAGGATTGCCCTGCTTATAACAATCCTTTGCACCTCACTGGTTCCTTCATATATCTGTGTGATCTTGGCATCTCTCATCATCCGCTCTACATGATATTCTTTCACAAAGCCATATCCACCATGTACCTGTACAGCTTCTGTGGTTGTCCACATAGCGGTTTCGCTTGCGAACACCTTAGCCTGTGCAGCACTTACTGTATAATCCTTGCCACTGTCTTTTTCCCATGCTGCCCTAAAACATAATAACCTTGATGCATCTATCCTGGTGGCCATATCTGCCAACTTGAATTGAATGATCTGGTGATGCATGATCTCTTTACCAAATGACTTTCTTTGTTTTGAATATTCAAGAGAACGTTCATAAGCGCCTGCTGCAATACCCAGCGCCTGGGATGCGATACCAATCCTTCCCCCGGAAAGTGTCTTCATTGCAAAGACAAATCCAAATCCATCTTCCCCGATGCGATTTTCTTTAGGCACTATTACATCAGCGAACATGATAGAATGAGTGTCGCTTCCACGGATACCGAGTTTGTTTTCTTTTGCCCCAACGGTTACCCCGGGCCATTTCTTTTCTACAATAAAAACATTGATGCCGCGACTGCCCTTAGTAACATCTGTCTGTGCGATAACAAGATAAACTGAAGCTGTTCCCCCATTAGTGATCCAATTCTTAGTGCCATTTATTATGTAATGATCTCCTTTGTCTTCTGCAGTGGTTCTTTGAGAAGTTGCGTCGCTGCCAGCTTCGGGCTCACTCAATAAAAATGCGCCGATGAATAATTCCCCATCCTTTCTTCCCTGTGCAAGTGGGGTTAAATATTTTTTCTTCTGTTCTTCAGTCCCATACGTTTGTAATCCCCAACATACAAGACTATTATTAACGCTCATACAAACACTGGTGCTGGCATCTACCTTGCTGATCTCTTCCATCGCCAGCACATAGCTTATGGTATCCAGCCCGGCACCACCATATTCTGGTTCTACCATCATTCCCATAAATCCAAGTTCAGCAAGCTTCATAACTTGCTCCCTGGGAAATTTTTGTTGTTCATCCCGTTCTATTACCCCGGGTAAACATTCATTTATGGCAAAATCTTTTGCCGCCTGCCGTATCATTTCATGTTCTTCTGACAATTGATAGTCCATACTAGTATGTTGAGTGCGCAAAAATACCCCTAATTCAGTTACCTTTGCGCTCCAAAAAATAGTCTTCTAAAGAATGTGTGCCGAAATAAATACAAAGTATTTGAACGAGATACGAAAGCGTAAAACTTTCGCCATAATATCTCACCCGGATGCTGGAAAGACGACATTAACCGAAAAATTTTTGTTATTTGGTGGTGCCATCCAGGTTGCAGGGGCAGTTAAGAGCAATAAAATTAAAAAGTATGCCACCAGCGACTTTATGGAGATAGAACGCCAAAGAGGTATTTCTGTGGCTACATCAGTAATGAGCTTTGAGTATAACAAGATGCTCATAAACCTTCTTGATACTCCTGGTCACAAAGACTTTGCAGAAGACACCTACCGTACACTTACTGCAGTGGATAGTGTGGTGCTTGTGATCGATAGTGTGAATGGAGTAGAAGAGCAAACCCGCCGGCTTATGGAAGTATGCCGGATGCGGGATACCCCGGTTATAGTATTTATAAACAAGATGGATAGGGATGGTAAAAACCGGTTTGACCTCCTGGAAGAAATTGAGAACGAACTAAAGATTTCACTTCACCCTATGACCTGGCCCATTAATAGTGGTAAGGATTTTAAAGGGGTATATAATCTTCATGATAAAAGCCTGGTACTTTTTGCAGCCCATTCAAAAGGTTCCGGGGAAGGGGTAGTTTCATTTGAAGATCTTTCCAACCCAGAACTGGATAAAATAATCGGGGATCGTGATGCAAGCCAATTACGTGAAGATGTTGAATTGCTGGATGGAGTATATGGTCCATTGAAAATAGAAGATTACTTAAGTGGGAAGATAGCACCCGTATTTTTTGGGAGCGCTGTTAACAACTTTGGAGTAAAGGAGTTGCTTGATACATTTATCCAGATAGCGCCTACACCCCGTGACCGGGAAACCACTCTGCGTCCGGTGCATGTATGGGAACCAAAGTTTTCCGGGTTCATATTCAAAATACATGCTAACCTGGATCCAAAACATCGTGACCGGATCGCCTTTTTACGGGTTTGCAGCGGCAAGTTTGAACGTAATAAATATTTTCACCATGTTAGGATTAATAAAGACGTTAGGTTTAGTGCACCCTATTCTTTTTTAGCCAGGGAGAAAGAAGTAGTTGATGAGGCTTTTGCCGGGGATGTAGTTGGATTGTTTGATACCGGAAATTTTAAGATAGGGGATACTCTTACAGAAGGGGAGAATTTCTACTTCACTGGTATTCCATCTTTCTCTCCTGAGATCTTTAAAGAAGTAGTGAATAAAGATCCTATGAGGACAAAGCAGTTGGAAAAAGGACTGTCACAGCTTACCGATGAAGGGGTTGCCCAGTTGTTTACGCAATTTGGAGGAAATAAAAAGATAATAGGTTGTGTTGGTGAACTACAGTTTGAAGTGATCCAATATAGGCTGCTTCATGAATATGGCGCCTCAGTGCAATTGAATAATATTCCTTTTTACAAAGCTTGCTGGCTGACCAGTAAGGATCCTAAAAAGTTGCAGGATTTTGTACGATTTAAAAGTTCCAACATCGCAAAGGACAAAGACGGACACCTTGTTTATCTTGCACAAAGTGAATGGTTTTTAAATACCGAAAGAACCAATAATCCAGATATAGAATTTCATTTTACGAGTGAAATTCATAAGTAATATGAGCTAATGATTTTTGAAACACCACGTTTATTTGTCAGGCACTGGGGGATAGAAGACCTCGATAACCTTCATGACCTTTATGGTGATCCCGCCATTAGTGAATTGATCGGTCCCACCCTTAATATCCAGGAAACGAAGCAGATCTTCGACGAACAACTTATGCAGTATGAAATGCAACCACATGAGGGCCGGTATGTAATAATCGAAAAGAAGACTTCTTCATTTATCGGCACCTTTTTAATGCGGGCTACCCGTGAGACAAATGCGATTGAGATAGGATATGCTATCAAAAAAGAGGATTGGGGTAAGGGACTTGCAACAGAAGTAGTGAGCCAAAGCATAGCGTACATTTTTCAATCTACAGGGTATGAAACTATCTATGCTTTTACAGAGATAACTAATGTTAATTCAAAGAATGTGTTGGATAAATGTGGCTTCACCCAGGAAGACAATTTCATTGAGGATGGGGGAGAGTTGAATGCGTTTTCTATTAAGAAATAACTCGCTGTGGTTCAATTGTCACCGATTATATTGCTTTTTCTCATCCGACAACTTTTCTGAAATAAGGAATAAGCCTGATAATTTTCACTAATAAAAATGAAACGATGAGGATGATCAATGCCTTTAACGGAATAGCCCAGCCCGGATGCCAGCCATCCACTACATCCGCATAACTATTGTCATCAGAAAAGATAATTTCCATAACCAGAACGTGAACCAGGTAGATACCGAAGCTTTCCTTGCTTATTTGTGAAATGATCTTAGTGATCAGACCAGGTTTCCCGGTATACGTCCGGTTCTGAAACCATAGGATCAAACCTGTCACGCATAATACTATATCAGGAGTGAAATCACTTTCGATCAATGTTGCCCTATCATCAAAATGTAAATGAATACAAATAGCAGGAAATAATATGGAAAGGCTGAAGCCTGCAACTCCCAGAAGATAGGCCACGGTTAGTTGTCTTTTTGAAAAAGTATAATGAGTAAGATAATAACCGAGAACAAAGTAACCGGAGTATTCTGCAAAGAAATTCAACCCCACTCCAAAAGTAGTATCAGTGATGGCGTCACTGATATTAATGATGCAATTGCTGATGAACCATACAATTAGGAAGTAACGAATGTGAACTTCTTTAGCGGCAGTAATAAACAGGTTCATCACCGGGTAAAGAAGATAGATGCCTATCATCATATACAGGAACCAGAGATGATAGATCACCGGCCCCTGGTAAAATACCTTTAGTTTTTCCATCCAATTGATTGATCTGATACCTTCCTCGCTAGCATATCCTTCGTACAATATGTAAATAAGGCTCCAGAAGATCAGTGGGATAATGATCTTTGGTAAGCGCTTTTTAAACACTTCAGAAAAGGTTACCTCTTTGCTTTGCTTTAATAGGAAAGCGCCACTGAGTGCCACAAACATTGGAACACAAAAACGAACTAAGCCATCCCAGATAGTGCCTGCCCACCAATGAGAGGCTGGAATATCGCCCAACTGGTCATCATAATCAGCGGCATTGTGCAATATGATAACAGCAAAGATCGCCAGCGCTCTTAAAAAGTCGGCGTAGAACAGACGTGATTGAGCTTTAGTTGGGAGCATAGTTTTGGTTGACAAGCAAGATACAATATTTATGGAGTTGAGTTTGCAATTGAAAAGAAAGTAGAAGAAGAATGTACCCCTGTATAATTATGTGGTGTAATAGCTTTCAACTCTTTCTTTATTGCCGCTGAAACATCTAAGCTGTTAATAAATTTATGGATGGCTTGCTTATCAATGATCTTATTATTCCTGGTAAGGTCTTTCAATGCCTCATATGGGTTGGAATAATTCTCCCGCCTTAAGATCGTTTGTATTGCCTCAGCCATCACTGCCCAATTATTATCCAGATCAAGATCAATTTTTGTTTTGTTCAGAATAAGTTTCTGTAATCCTTTGTTAATAGAGTTGATAGAAAGTAGGGTATGAGCAATAGGTATCCCTATGTTTCTAAGAACGGTTGAATCAGTCAGGTCTCGTTGTAAACGGGAGATAGGAAGTTTAGAAGAAAAATGTTCCAGCAAAACATTCGCAATGCCCAGGTTGCCTTCCGCATTTTCAAAATCAATGGGATTTATTTTATGTGGCATGGCGCTGCTACCCACTTCATTCTTTTTTACCTTCTGTTTGAAATAATCCATGCTGATGTATGTCCACATGTCACGGCATAGATCCAGCAGGATCGTATTGATCCGTTTGATATTATCAAAATGAGCAGCGAGGGTATCGTAGTGTTCTACCTGGGTGGTATATTGCTGTCTTTGTAAGCCAAGCTTATTTTCAAGGAAGTAATTGGCAAACTTTATCCAGTCAGTTTTCGGATAGGCTACAGCGTGAGCATTGAAATTTCCTGTAGCACCGCCAAATTTTCCTGTAAAAGGGATGTAGCTGAATTGCTGTACCTGGTTATCAATTCTTTCAACAAATACCATTATTTCCTTGCCAAGAATGGTAGGTGATGCAGGTTGACCATGAGTGCGGGCTAACATAGGAATGTTTTTCCATTCTTCTGCTAACTTCAACAATACATGGTGCAGGTTTAATACAGCGGGCAAATATTCGTGTTCAATAGCTGCCTTCCATATCATAGGGATGGCAGTATTGTTGATGTCCTGGGAAGTCAATCCGAAATGGATCCATTCCTTAAGGTTAGCACTACCGCATTTTTCAAGCTCATCTTTTAAGAAATATTCAACTGCTTTTACATCATGATTGGTGATCTTTTC
>JADGPY010000049.1 GCA_017882205.1 Chitinophagaceae bacterium | reverse complement strand
GGAGTTCATTCCCCACTTATACTCATTTTATCGTTTATCTTTGAGCCTATGCTTAAAATTGGCGTTTTTGGTGTTGGGCACCTCGGAAAATTCCATTTAAATAATTGGAAAGAGATCACTGGAGTTCAACTAGTTGGATTTTATGACCCCTCCGACGAGATGGCTACAAAAGTGGCTAAAGAATATGGTTTGAAAAGATATAAAAATCAAGATGATCTCATCGCTGCCTGTGATGCAGCAGATATCGTTTCTCCTACTACTTCCCATTATGATTTATGTAAAAAGGTAATCCTTAAAAGTAAACATGTCTTTGTTGAAAAACCACTCGCCAATACAATGAATGAGGCAAGGGAATTAGTAAAACTTGCCAGGGAAGCAAATATTAAAATGCAGGTAGGCCATGTTGAAAGATTCAATCCCGCATTCCTGGCTCTTAAGGAGAATGATCTGCAACCCATGTTTATTGAAGTGCATCGCCTTGCACAATTTAATCCCCGTGGCACTGATGTTAGTGTGATCCTCGACCTGATGATTCATGACATTGATATTATTCTGAGCCTCGTTAAAAGCAATGTGAAAAACATTTCAGCAAACGGTGTAGTTGTAATGAGTGATACCCCGGATATTGCGAACGTTCGTATAGAATTTGATAATGGCTGCGTAGCCAATCTTACCTCATCCAGGATAAGTATGAAGAAAATGAGGAAGATGCGACTGTTCCAAAAAGATTCTTACATCAGCATAGATTTTCTTGAAAAGAAAACAGAGATCATCCGGTTGAAAACACAGGAGGATAACAATGCATTTACCTTCGACATCGAAACTAATCATGGCAAAAAAACGATTGCACTGAAAGCACCCAAAATCAAAGATGAAAATGCGATCAAAATGGAACTCGAAAGTTTCAGGGATGCAATCCTGCACAACACAACAACGATTGTTAGTGAAGTGGATGGGTACAGGGCCATGGAAGTAGCACACCAGATATTAGAAAAGATCGGCAGGAATCAAATTATATAAAGGTGCCAAGGTTACATACACGCATATACGCAATTTCAGATTTTTTTACAGCAGCCATTTCCTGGTTTGCATTCTTTTTCCTGCGAAAGATCTATCTGCATGAACAATTTGTGATGAGTGGGATATTTTATGCTGGTCTGATTGCGCTTCCCTGCGGTTGGCTGATCCTCTACCATTTATTTGGTACCTATAAAAACATTTATTATAAATCCAGGCTCGCAGAATTTTTTCTCACCCTCAACTGCAGTATAGTCGGCTGTCTTTTTATTTTCTTTGTATTTCTTTTAGCTGATAGAAAAGGTAATTATCTACTTTATTACAAGGAGTTTTTTACAATGCTATGCATTCATTTCACCTTTACCTTTTTAGCCCGTTTGTATTTTTTAAATATCGCAAGCCGCCAACTTCAACGTGGAGTAGTTTGGTTTGAAACCCTAATCATTGGCTCCGATAAAAATGCCATAGAATTATATCATGCAATTCTCAACAACAAAGAGAAAACGGGTTATCGGATCTGTGGCTTTATTCATGCCAACAGTAACCTTTCAAACGGATTAAGCAAATACCTTCCAAACCTTGGCGATTTTGAAAATGCAAATACCATTATTGATAGTAATGGCGTTAAGGAAGTGATTATTGCAGTGGAAAAAAATGAACGGGCAGGCCTGGAAAAAATATTGCAGGAACTTAGTGAAAAGGAGGTGAATGTTAAAATGATACCCGATAAAGTTGATATTCTAAGCGGTGCTGTAAGAACAACAAATGTAATGGGAGTACCTCTTATTGAACTTCATACAGGGCTAATGCCTACATGGCAGGAAAATATAAAAAGATTATTAGATGTACTTATTGCATCTATAGGAGGTATCATTTTTTTTCCACTTATCTTGTTTACGGCATTACGCGTAAAATTATCATCTCCCGGACCGATATTTTTTTCACAGGTAAGGATTGGATACAAAGGAAAGCCCTTTAGGATCCATAAATTCAGGTCAATGTTAACAGGTGCTGAAGTGAATGGACCAATGTTGAGTAGTGATGCAGACCAACGAATAACACAATGGGGCAAAGTTATGAGAAGATGGAGGCTGGATGAATTGCCACAACTCTGGAATATTATTAAAGGCGAAATGAGCCTAGTAGGCCCGAGACCTGAAAGAAAATATTATATAGACCAGATCATTGAGTTGCAGCCCGAATACAAATACCTGCTGAAAGTAAAGCCTGGATTAACCAGTTGGGGAATGGTTAAATTCGGTTATGCTGAAAACCTGGATGAAATGATCGAACGAATGCAATACGACCTGATGTACATTGAAAATATTTCTCTTGCACTTGATTTTAAGATCATGATTCATACTATTCGAATTATCTTTTTGGGGAAAGGAAAATGAGGTGAATTATTTTCTCCCTATTTTTGACCAAACACAGCTTAGTGAAAAAAATATTACTGCTTATTTTTCTTTCAAGCCAATTGCCAATTGCCAATTGCCAGGTCTATTGGCAACAGCAGGTTAACTACAAAATTTCAGTTACTCTAAATGATGTGGAGAATACCTTGGATGGTTTCGAGAATATGGAATACATCAACAACTCTCCCGACACATTGACCTATATCTGGATACATTTATGGCCAAACGCATTTAAAAATGATAAAACTGCCTTTTCAGATCAGGCACTCGAAAATGGCAGAACAAACTTTTATTTCAGTAAGAATGAACAAAGAGGATATATTAATCGTCTTGATTTTAGGGTGAATGGGATTACTGCCCGGCTTGAAGATCATCCTCAATATATTGACATTGCGAAACTGGTATTACCTATTTTTCTTGTTCCTGGTC
>JADGPY010000309.1 GCA_017882205.1 Chitinophagaceae bacterium | reverse complement strand
TTCCAGGAACGAAAGCGTTGGAGTTATCTGATTTTGTTTAATATCGCCCACTATAACCACCTCGGCATCCCTTGAAGAAATATAATTATCGTAAAAATCATTAAGATCTTTTAAACTGATATTCTTCAGTGATTCTTCAGTGCCCCGGGGAGGTATGCCTAATATATTTTTACTGCCATAACTAATCCTGTTATAAACTACATCCGCTACAGAGGAAGCCTGGGTTTTAGAATTCTTTATGCCTTCACTCAACTGGCGTTTCAAACGGGTAAACGTTTCTTCCTTAAAAAGTGGATGCAGCATTCTATCCTGAAGGATGGTCATTGTTTGGTTTATATTTTTACTCATGCTTTGGACTGTAAATACCATTGCATCAGTAGTAGCAGTTACATTGACCGAACTTCCCAGTTTCTCAAGGGCAAGACTAATTTCTTCACTGGTTTTATCCTTTGTGTCCTCATCCATCATGGATGCAAGTAAGCTTGTAATGCCCGCCCGGTTTAGGTCCTGCTGTTCAAGTAGCCTTCCCCCTTTTAATGAGATGCTTACCGTTACAACTGGGATTTCATTATTTTCTGTACCTATCACCCTGATTCCATTGGACATAGTTGTTTTCCAGAATGCGGGAACCTTTATTACAGGGTTAGGGCCGGAAGGTGGGATAAGGCTTCGATTAAAATGATCTATCGGCTTATTATATTTGAGCGTACTATATCCATAATTAGGACGGGTATAGTGAGTATTGTCAACTACATAATCATCAGCGGAAGCTTTCAGGTCTTCCTTTCCTTTTGCTACGATGCTTACAATCACCGCAGGCTTATTTTTTATATATTGATTATATACCCGCATCACATCTTCTTTCGTCAGTTTATTATACATTTCCAATTCTTTGCGAATCATATTTGGATTGCCGGTAAAGGTTTGAAATGCCGCAAGCTGGGCTACTTTGCCATCAACTGACGCCAGGCGGTTAATGGTACGACTTTCATAGCTGCTTTTAAACTTTTGAAGGTCTTCGTCAGTAACTCCCCTTTTTTCAAATTCCACTAAAGCTTCCTGGATAGTTTTTTGCATGTCGGCCAGAGACTTACCCGGGTAGGGAGTTATTGAAATTGTAAATTCACCTGCAAGCTCATTCAGATTGCTACCGGCACTTACCTGTAGCGCTTTTTGTTCTTTTATAATCTTTTGATAAAATATAGAATTTCGTGCGCCGCCACCGCCGCCACCGCCACCTCGTCCACCTCTGCCACCGCCACCGCCGCCACCACCTTGTCCAAGTACCTGTGCCAGGCAAGCGAGGGCTGCCATATCCTGATTGTATTCCGGCACTGTAGGGTATACGATTCTCAGCATGGGCAGCTTAGCATAATTATCAACATAGCTGACATGTCGGTCGCGGTCGAGCTTTACAGGTTCCAACTTTACAGGCTTCACTTCCGGGCCACGGGGAATGGAGCCAAAATACTTTTCAGCCATCCGTACCACATCAGCTGTTTTAATATCCCCACCCACGGTAAGGGTTGCATTATTAGGACCATACCATCTAAGAAAAAAGTTTTTCAGATCATTTACATTAACTCTATTAAGATCTTCGACGTAGCCAATCGTTAACCATGAATATGGATGTCCATAGGGGTACAGCGCCTTGGATGAAACCTCAGAAGCAAGCCCATAAGGCCTGTTGTCATAATTCTGTCCGCGTTCATTTTTAACAGTAGCGCGCTGTATTTCAAATTTTTGCTGGGTAACAGCGTCCATAAGAAACCCCATTCTATCCGCTTCCAGCCATAGCATTTTCTCTAATTGGTTATTTGGAACTGTTTCATAATAATTGGTGCGATCCGTTGTAGTACTGCCGTTGAGCGTTCCTCCAGATTCAGTGACAATCCTGAAGTGTTCTTTATCTGCAACATGGTCAGAACCTTCAAACATCATATGTTCAAAGAAATGTGCAAATCCGCTCTTGCCAATTTCTTCTCGGGCAGAACCAACGTGATAGGTAACATCTACGTGTACGATGGGATCTGAATGATCTTCATGAACAACTACCGTTAGTCCATTAGGTAAAATGTATTTTTCGTATGGGATAACGATCTCGTTCCCTTTCTTTGTGATCTTCTCTACCAACTTTGCCTGTGAAAATAAGTTGCTGAAGCAATAAAGGATGAATACTGCTGATAAAATTATTTTTTTAATCATTATACAATTTTTGAATTGTTATGTTTGATTGTTCAAGTTAAAAAATTTTCAACACTTTATTGTTTCTCAGGCGCCTGATCCCCATTTGCATCCAGCTCCACGATATTATATCCTAACCTTTGCAAACCTGGAAGTATTTTTTCTTTATCACCCACCAGCACTATGTTCATCTTATTCAGATCAATATATTTTTTGACCATTCTATTAGCATCATCCAATGTAAAACTATTCAGAATTGCTGTTCGTTGGGCAACAAAATCTGGTGGAAGGGAATAATGCAATATCCTTCCAATAAATACTGCTTTTTGAGGACCGGTTTCGTAATTACGCGCATCACTTTGACCAATTGAATTTTTCATGAATTGCAATTCATCCGGTTTTACCCCGGAGGTATTATACAAATTGACTTCGCGTATAACCTCTGATAATGCACTATCGGTAGACATAGCTCGTATGCCACTGCTAAAAGTATATGTTCCACTATATTTATCACCCGAAAAACCGCTGCTTGCGCCATAAGTCCATCCTTTATCTTCCCGAAGATTCAAATTCAGGCGACTGTTGAAGCCCCCACCAAGGTTAAAATTCGACAATTGGGATTTATAATAATCACCAGTGGCATCATATTTTAAACCTGTTGCATAACCCACCCGGAATTCAGTTTGCGCAGCCTTTGGAATATCCACCAGGTATATTGTTTTGGGAACAACAATAAGTGACTGTGGCAATATTGGAAAATCAAAATCTTTTTTTGGCAGTTGAGTGAGGAAACCAAGTTTTGGTACTATCTGGTTTTCTTTTACATCGCCAACAACCACTACTTCCCCATCTTGAGATGTGATGAAGTGATCATAATAATCCTGCATGTCTGCAAACTTTATATTTTTTAGTGTCTCTTCGGTACCCCTGGCTGGTATGCCTAAAATACTCTTGTTGCCATAATTTATTTTATCATAAACAATATCTGCTACTGTTGAAGCCTGGCTCTTCGAATTCTTGATGTTTTCATTTAACTGGCGCTTTAACCGATTAAATGTTTCTTCCTTAAAGTTTGGACTGAGCATTCTTTCCTTCAGTAAGTCTAAAGTCTTATCCAAATTTTTTGTGAGGGTTTGAACATTAAATACGATCGCATCATTGCTTGTGCTTACGTTTATAGAGCTGCCTAATTTTTCAAGTGAAAGATTAAACTGTTCGCTGGTTTTATCTTTTGTGTCCTCATTCATCATCGAAGCAAACAAGCCTGCCCATCCGTCTTTGTTAAGAAGTGTTTGCTCTACCATTCGTCCGCCTTTTAATTGAATAGTTAATGTTACTGCGGGGATCTCATTGCTTTCAGTGCCGATAAGTTGCATGCCGTTTTGTAAGCTCTTTTTATAGAAAGCAGGAACTTTCACCACTGGATTTGGTCCTGAAGGAGGAGCAATCTTTCGATTTAATTTATCTTTAGGGGCTTTATATTGTAAACCTGTATACCCATAGTTTGGTCTTTTATAGTTGGTTTCGTCAACAACATAATTATCAGTCGAAGCTTTCAGATTTTCCTTTCCTTTAGGAACCACGCTTTCGATTACGGCAGGCTTGTTTTTAATGTATTGATTGTATACCCTCATCACATCTGCTTTTGTCACTTTATTATACATG
>JADGPY010000308.1 GCA_017882205.1 Chitinophagaceae bacterium | reverse complement strand
TAAATATCGATAACCAACCAGCTAAAAAGAATAATGGTTACCATTTTTCTCCTTTATTTTTCTGTCTTTTTACGATTATAAATTTTTTTTGCCTTATCAATAATATTTATAACCTCTTTGTCAAAAAAACCATTGTTATCAAAATATTTTTTCGCAAATATCTCTAAGTCTTTCCAGGAGATATTGTAGGCATAAGGTGATTCCTTCAGTTTCATACCCAGCATCGCTATTCCAGCGGCTTTTTTGAAATTAATATCTACTGAATCCTGGTTAATTATTTTACCCGGGCAATTAAAGCTAAGTTTTTGTTCCTGTGATTTTCCCGGTAGCTGGTAATGGATTTCTACATTTGCAATATTTTGGTTATCCGATGATGTATCTCGTGCAGATATTTCGAAGAGAGCAGTAAGCGAATGTCCGGAACCAATCACTCCCCCTTCAACTCTGCTAGAGGTATCTCTTAGTGCTTCTAATCTGTTATCATACCCAATCAAACGGTATGTTGTCACCAAAGTAGGATTTAAGCTTATATAAAAATTAACGTTGTCTGCAACGGAAAAAAGTGTCTCAGTTAGTTCGGTCATTAAAACTCTTTCAGCTTCCTGTTCATTATCCAGGTATGCAAAGTTTCCATTTCCTTTTTGAGCTAATGAAAAGAGTTTAGAATCCTTATAATTACCAATCCCTACACCCAGGCAGGTAAGATAGATTCCCTTTTGCTCCTGCTCTCCGATTAAATTTTCAAGGTCCTTTTCTGAAGTCTTGCCAACATTAAAATCACCATCTGTGGCAAGAATAATCCTGTTATTCCCAGATTTTAAAAAATGTCGGGATGCGATCCGGTACCCTGCTCTAATTCCTGCTTCACCAGGTGTTTCTCCATCTGGATCAATGCTTTCAATTGCTTTGGTGATTTTATCCTTTTCCTCACCGGAAACAGCTTCAAGAATAACCTTTACGGAAGCTCCATATGTAACAATAGAAACAGTATCGATTGCTCTTAAATTTTTAACCAATAACCTGAAGCCCGATTTTAATATAGGTAATTTATTGGGCAGATCCATCGATCCTGAAGCATCAACCAAAAAAACAAGATTACTGGGCGGTACTTTATCCAGGTTAACTTTCTGAGCACAAACATTTATCATTAATAATATATTTGCTTCATTCCAGGGACACCTCGATAAAAAAGAAGTACAGTAAAAAATATTACCTTCCTCAGGCGGAGTATAATTTAAGTTGAAATAATTAAGCATTTCTTCAATGCGGACAGCATCAGGGGGTACTCTTTCATTCATGTTTAAAAACCGCCTGATATTGCTGTAGGATGCCTTATTAGTATTAGGGGAAAAAGTTACTACAGGTGATATTAAGGTATTGACAAAAGGATTTTCAACAAGATTACTATAAGATTCATGTTCATATGTCCAATAATCCTTTCTCGAGTTAGTATCCTTAATAATCGAATTCAGATGAAATTTACGATGTGAACTAGAATAAATAGATTTTAACAAAATACGGGAAAATTCACGTGAATCTACCTCTACAATCAATCTCAAGAACCCTTTTAAACTAAAAGAAAACGTATCTACAGCTATAGCTGAAGGGATATTAAAACTTCCATTCGCATCAGTAACATAGGTACTATTATTAGAATAAACCAGTATCAAAACATTTGGTAAATTTCTGCCATTCTCATCCTCAACATTCCCCCTGATTTGAAACTGTGAAAAAGAAAGTAATGATGTACACAAGAAAAAAAGTATGATGATAAGTTTTGGCATTATTACTGAGAAATAGTAATTAAATTCAAATTTACATTACATTAACTACCATAAAGTTACATCCAAAATAAAGATTACAATTAAAAAGTGACATGGAAACGAATTATGCTTGTTTACGTGGTACGAATTTTGCAAACTGCAAAAATGTAAAAATACCATTCGTTTTATTGAACAACCAAATATGATATAATGCGTTTTACAAGTAAGGTTTGCCTGGTAACCGGTGCAGGATCCGGAATTGGTCGCGCTACTGCCATTCGATTCGCCGCTGAAGAAGGTATGGTAGTTGTAATAGATCGTGATGATGTTGGCGGCCAGGAAACTGTCGATATCATTACAAAAGCAAACGGCAAAGCAATTTTTAGCAAATGTGATGTGGGGAATGAGAACGAGATCAAAGCCTCAGTTGATCTTGCAATTTCAACATGGCAGCGAATAGATGTAATGGTAAACAATGCTGCAATGATGACATTTAAAAAGATTACTGATCTTTCTACTGAAGAATGGGATATGGTTATGCGCGTGAACCTTCGGTCAGTATTCCTTTTTTGCAAATATTGTATTCCTTACATGAATAATGGAGCAATAGTAAATATCAGCTCAGTGCATGCACATGAAACCACCGCCAATGTTGTTCCTTATGCCAGCAGCAAAGGTGCCATGGAAGCATTTATTCGTGGCGTTAGCCTGGAGTTTCCAAATAAAATACGCATTAATTGTATAGCACCTGGAGCAGTGGATACCCCTATGCTCTGGAATAACCCAAACGTGAAGAGTGGCACTGAAGTGGTATCCGGGGCAATAGGCCAACCCGAACAACTGGCCGCAGCTATTTGCTTTATGGCTTCCGATGATGCAAGCTTTATAAATGGAACTACCCTGATTGTGGATGGAGGAAGACTGGATATTCTTTGAGTTTCAGTAATTGCAGAAGATATGAGATATAATTAATTATTTATGTACTGATTACAATTTTTCAAAATGGCCTCTAACAAGTTCATGTTTGCAACTGGAATTGAGAATAGTTATCCAACTATTTTGCTACCTGATGGTAGTAAAAAGAGAGTAGATGAGATGGAAAAGACAGGTCATTACAAAAATTGGGAACAAGACCTGGGCCTGGTGAGAGAACTTGGAATTAACTTTTTACGATATGGCCCACCCTTATATAAAACATACCTTGGCCCTGGAAAATATGATTGGGATTTCACAGATGCAACTTTTAATAAATTAAAAGAACTTGGGATCACTCCCATCGTTGATCTTTGTCATTTTGGTGTACCTGATTGGATTGGAGATTTTCAAAATCCTGATTTTCCACAATATTTTGCGGAATATTCCAGAGATTTTGCAAAACGTTTCCCAGATCTTCAATTTTACACCCCTGTAAATGAAATATACGTCGCTGCTACGTTTTCAGCACAATATGGCTGGTGGAATGAAAGACTTACAAGTGATAAGGATTTCGTAACTGCATTAAAAAATATTTGCAAAGCTAATGTAATGGCGATGCGCAGCATTCTTGATGTACAAAGTGAGGCGACCTTCATTCAAAGTGAATCATCGGAATATTATCACCCAATGAAACCGGAGGCTGAAAAGGTAGCCTTCTTTTTAAATGAAAAAAGATTTCTCTCGCTTGATCTTACTTATGGTTATCCATTGAATGCTATGATGTATGAATACCTCCTTGATAATGGAATGACAAGGGAAGAATATCACTGGTTTGGTGAGAACCAGGTTAAAGCACGTTGCATCATGGGCAATGATTATTATATAGCAAATGAACATCTTGTGAGACCAGATGGTTCAACTGAACCCTCAGGTGAAGTTTTTGGATATTACGTGATTACACATCAATATTATAGCCGTTACCGTTTGCCGATAATGCATACTGAAACAAACATTAAAATGCCTGATTGTGTTGAATGGTTTTATAAGCAATGGGCAAACGTGCATAGGCTTAAGCAGGATGGAGTTCCTATTCTTGGATTCACCTGGTATAGTTTGCTGCATCAGGTAGACTGGGATAGTGCACTGCGTGAAGATGCAGGAAGAATAAATGAACTTGGTCTTTATGACCTTGATAGAAAGATAATGCCTGTAGGTAAGGCTTTTAAAAAGATCATAGAACAATGGCAGGATGTTTTGGCTTCGGAGGCTTATGGGTTGCTTTTTAAATATTAACGCCTGGAGTGAAGGCCATCCGTTCCACGAAAATAATATGAAATATTATTTAAATGCCCGCCTCCTTTTCCTGGTTTCGCAAAACAGAATTGATCACTTCTTCAATTTGGGAAATATCGAAGGGCTTTTCAAGATAAGTATTAGCACCTGCTTCCTTAGAAAGATTTTTTATATCATGATTGGCGGAAAAATAAATAATTGGAATTGATCTGAACTCAGGGTCAGCCTTTATAGTTTGAGTGGCAATAATTCCGCCACTATCCGGAATCCAATTATCCATAAGGATCACGTGGGGTTGAACTTCTCTAACAATATCGAGGATATTATTACAATTAGTTCTTGTATGCACCTCCCATCCCATTTCTTCCAGGATGTATGTACAGATTGAAAGTATATCTGAATCATCATCTAAAATCAATATTCTTTTCGGCATTAGGCTAATTTATGTGATCGATTTCTTTTATCAATCATTTTTGATCTGAAAGCTTTCGGAATCCATCTACTAATAATTAATGGCATTAAAATTAAATCAAAAAATATTACCCTTCAATGAATTAATGAAATAAGGCCTCTCCCAGTAAACCAGGCAAATAGATAATTAAACTGATAAACTGATTTTTATTATCAATTTGTTCATAATTCATCACTACGCAACAACATTATTGCAACTTAACTTTTTGTTACCCCGCCCTATCCGCTTTTATTTCCTCCAGCATAATTATGATCTTATCGAGTTTTTCAATCTCTATAGCATTCAGCCTGGTAGTTAAGAATTCAATTTCTTCCTTTGCTTCTACATTGGTTTTATAATCCTGCATCGCCTGCAGCCTGTCACGTTCATTCTGCCTGTTTTGTGCCATCATTATGATCGGTGCCGCATAAGCGGCCTGGGTGGAAAAGAGAAGATTGAGTAAAATGAATGGATATGCATCCCAGTGATAAACAAATCCAACAAAATTTAACCCCATCCATACCAATACGAGGAATGTTTGAATGATGATGAACTTCCAGGAGCCCATACCGCTCGCTACTTTATCAGCAAGACGTTGACCAAATCCAAAAGATTCAGTGTGTTCATCGTGCCAGGTTTTAATATCTGCCATGCAATTGAGTATTTTAAAAGTGAAATTAGAATAAATAATCATGCTACCAATCTTATATGGCTAATCCATATCCTCTACCTTTGCGATAAACAATATAATAAATCCTGCATGGTAAAAATGGGCGAATACAATCTGATGAAGGTAATTAAGGAAAAATCCATGGGCATATTTCTTGATGATGGAGATATTGGAATTTTATTGCCAAAACGTTTTGTTCCACCCGGAACTGCTATAGGTGATGAATTAAAAGTTTTCTTATACCACGATGGCGAGGATCGTCCTATTGCTACCACCCAACAACCTTTGGGCGTATTGGGTGATATTGTAAAATTAAAAGTTGTTAGCACTAATTATCAGGGTGCTTTTTTAGATTGGGGTCTCATGAAGGACCTCTTTATTCCAAAAAGCAAGCAAGCAAACTTTATGAGAATTAATGGTGAGTACCTGGTAAAAATTGTGATGGATGAACAAACAGGGCGTTTGGCAGCAACTGAAAAACTTGATCCATTTCTATCTAATGAAAACCTAACAGTGAAAGAAAAAGATCTTGTAGATCTTTTGGTATATAGACGCAGCGACCTTGGCTATGTGGTTATCATCAACAATCTCCATATCGGTTTATTGCATTTTAACGAGGTGTACCGGCCTATCGAAATTGGAGATCGCTTTCCTGGTTTTATAAAAAATATATTACCCGAAAATAAAATAAATGTTGCCGCAGGCAAACCTGGATATAACCGGGTAGAAGATGAAAGTGAAAAGGTGCTCCGGCTATTAGAGGAGAATAAAGGCTACCTTCCTTACCATGATAAATCCTCACCGGAAGAAATTTATTCATTCTTTGGTATGAGTAAGAAAACATTTAAAATGACCACAGGCAAGTTGTATAAGCAACGAAAGATTGAATTTATTAAGACTGGCATAAAGTTGATTGAATAAGCAGGTATCAGATATCAGTTATCAGCAGAAACGGTTTTCCTGATACCTGATACCTAACAACTATATTTTATTCTTCATTACTAAAAACTGCTGCTATGCCATTCTCTGATCTTCATTTACATCCAACATTAAAATGTCTTTTTTCAGATCCTCCTGCTAAATTAAGTCCCTGGGACAAAATTGATATTCGTAAAATTCCACCGTTAGTAAGGTGGTGCTCGGACTTTGAATATATTTTACAATCGCAATCCAATCTAAGCCAATTGGTCAACAATGAATATTCTTTGGTTTGCATTGCACTTTATATTCCTGAGATAGCCATGCTGGACAATGATCTTGTTCTTGGCGAAGCTGATGGATCACTAAAGGCATACCTTAATAAAGATAAAATCAATAAAATAATAAATGGTATTAAACAACCATATCGTGATCTGATGGCAGAAGACATAAATAGTATTTTTGACGGAAAGCAATTTGGTATTACAGATAAGAAAGTAGTTGCCCTTACTCGTGATATTGATCCTGATAAAAATGATGGTAAAACAATCTATGCTGTATTTAGTCTTGAAGGTTGTCACAGTTTATCATCAGGATTGAGAAAATTTGATGTTACTGAAATTATTAAAAACCTGGATGACCTGAGAACTAAGCTGCCGCTCATCTCGCTTAATCTTACCCACCTCGAGCAGTCTGCTATATGTAACCACGCCTTCGGTATATTATTTTTAGATGATGAAGCATTTAAACCGACCGGTCGTGGGATTAGTGCAGCCGGGATTCAGATTATTAAACACTGCTACCTAAAAGGAATCCTGATCGATGTGAAACATATGAGCGTATTTTCACGCCAGATTTTCTATCAACTACGTATTTCCCAGGAATTTCAAGTAATCAATCAGGCATTGGTATGTACCCATGCAGGGTTCACCGGAATTTCTATTAAAGACATTCCTGATTATATCTATGATTATAAAATTTCTAAGGGATATACGCAAATACAAAATGGTAAGCCGATTCTTTACGGAAAGAATGTCCGACCTGCTTTTAATGCATCCAGTATAAACCTCTATGATGATGACATCATTCAAATCCTTCAATCAGGAGGTATTATTGGCCTATCACTTGATAAAAGAATATTGGGCTTTCATGAAGATGAGAATGATTCTACTGAGCGGAGTGAATATCCCATGGATATAGAATATATGTCAGTAAAGGAAGATAGTATTTATTTTTCCAGTGATGAGGTCGGAAATGCATTTCTAAACAATAAATGCCTTGGATGGGAAGAACTTGAAGAAGCGGGTAAAGTAAATCCAATGATATCTGATTATCACCTTCATCATTTCATGGCACATATCTTACACCTCATTGTAGTTGCGCGAAATAATAATTATAATGTATCCACAGCATTGACGCAGGTATGTATTGGTTCTGATTTTGATGGAATAATAAATCCTGTCTGGTGTTGCGATACTGCAGATGAGATGGTTTACTTTAAGCAGGCATTTGAAAAAGCATTTATTGACTTTGCCGGCGAGTGCGATATCGACTTACCCAACGGGTTTAACATTACACAATTCTCCGAAGCACTGTTCTATGAAAATGGAAAGAAATTCATTATACAAAGATTGGTTGCTTTGAAGAGTTGAACCTCCATCTTATACCTCCCTGACTCCAACTTGTTTATATTCTTAACCATTTTCCTTTGCGCCCTCTTTAAGTTATGGTAGCTATGCTTTTCGATTAATATTCCTGAAGTTCCTGACAAATGAACGGTATTGATGCTTTCCATTTCAGATTTAGTTGGATTATATCTTCGCCACATCCCAAGCCTGCTCCACACAGGCGTAAAAAGAACATCTTTATATTCTTTACTTAAAGGAAATCCGGCAAGGGCATTTCGGCTTCCGAAGATACCAGGCTTAGCCATCACCCAGCTTTCCGAACCATAGATAAACGAACCCTTGAATATATTCGCAATCCCTTTTAGCAGCGAATCACCGTGCATATTTTTATGAGCGCTATCCGATGTGGGAAAATTAAAGGTAGCTCCTGCATAACACGACCCTAATCCAATATTGGTGTATCGATCACAAAACTTTGCAATTGTTTCAAGACCAATACAGTGAGAACTATCACAAATATTTTTATAATAATATTCATCTGTTCCTATCATAAATGATGAGTACCCTTTTCTATATTTTCCATGAGAATCAAACCACAGGTTGTCAATTGAACAATGATGTTTATTAACAATCGCGGCAATCTTTTCTGCTGCATCGGCTGTGGAATGCACTTTTATAACTTTCATTTTCCGGGGATGTAGCAAACTTGCAATTTTTGCTTCCAGGATGATAAAGCGGCTAACATTATCAAAATATTTATCCATTGAGATAACATAAATATTTACAGAAGGTTGTTTATGATGGCCAGGATATGAAGCATCTTTTAGTTCAACAGAATCCTCAAAAGTAGTAGTAGCATTACAAATGCCCTTGATACCAAAAACCAATAAAATAATAAACAAATACTTTATCATCATGATGAATATTACAAATTTAAGACCTATCAGGTTAACTTTGAATATATTCATGACTCATTAACAACTAACTAACTATATCCAACATTTTTTCTAGTTTTAATATGGAATCAGATACATTTCGGGGAGAACCTTATGATAATAATATCGTTTATAGGGGTATGAGATTTTTCCCATTCTTAATATTGATACTGATTGGTTTAACTGCTTTCGCCCAGCCTCAGCAAAAAAATGAAGTAATTATGGTTGATGGAATGAAACGGTCATTTATAACTTATCTTCCATCAGCAGAGGCTAAGGATTATAAAATGCCGTTGATCATTTCGCTGCATGGAGGCTTTGCCAGTCCGGCAAAACCACCAAAAACCTGAACGCCTGCCAGGAAATGTGGCATTTTTTTATGATGTATCAGCTAAATTAACAGGGCTTTGAGTAAATTGTCCCGATTAATCTTAAACTTACATACATCTTATGCTGGCAGGATTAGGAACTGACTTAATGGAAGTTGAACGCATAGCCGAAAAAATAAATAAAGGATCCGGTTTTAGGGAGATGGTGTTTTCAAAAACAGAAATAGCTTATTGTGAATCAAAAACCAATAAATTTGAGCATTACGCCGCACGTTTTGCTGCTAAGGAAGCTTTTTTTAAAGCCCTTGGAACCGGCTGGCTTGAAGGAACGCATTTTAATGAAGTTGAAATAACAAACGACGAGTCCGGTAAACCTACCCTGGTTTTACTGGCCGAAACCAAAAAAACGCTTTCTGCATGGGGGATAAGTAGAATTTTGGTTTCTTTGTCGCATCTTAAAACCATTGCTTCGGCAGTTGTTATCATTGAAAAATAATATGAGTAATTCGGGAACAGCATCTATATCAAAAG
>JADGPY010000048.1 GCA_017882205.1 Chitinophagaceae bacterium | reverse complement strand
TCCAAACAGAAAACACCTGCAGTGCCGGAGTACGGTAATTTTATCTCACTTGTCTTTTTTGTTTTAAAATGATATTTATAGATATGATTATTGATTCCATCACTGTATGTGAGAAGTAAATAATCCTTACAATGTATAATAGATTCCAGTGTTTCTGTTTGCTTTTCAGCAGCAATGGTTTCTGCTTTATCCCAATCCGGGTTAGTCAACGTTGTATGAACGAGCTTGTAGTTTTTAGCATCTTTATAAGTGATGGCATATACATCATTGCCAATGATCTCTCTGCCCCTTACAATTTTATCTTCCGGCTTGCACAATATTTTCCAGTCGATTTTCCCGGAATTAAATTGAGATACCGGGGCATAATAAGTTAACATTTCGCTACGCACATTGCTCAAATCAGCAAAAATGAAATTCCGGGAATCTTTGTTTAGACCAGCAAAAGGAATGTCATTGGGCTTTATTTCTAGATTCGTATAACTTTCATTGCTAAAGAAATCAATATCGTTTTTTACTTCATCGCCCAACTTATGCAATTTTGTTTTGGTGTTTAATTCAAATTCGGGACTTGTATTATCTCCTGTTTTTTGAGAAAAGTAAGTGAATGCTTTGTTGTCAAAGGTCCAGCTGATCGGGCCAAACCAGCTTGGGTAGATGGTTTCCGGTAAAAAAGTTCTTGTATCAACATCCATTGTTTTGATGGTTGAAATTTCTGCACCTGCTTCGGAATAAGAGATGATGATTTTTTTACCATCATAACTTGGCAGGGCGCTTTGAATGGAAAGTGTTTTACCTTTTATGAAAACAATAGGGTCAAAAAGTAACTGTTCTTTTCCATTCATGCCTTCCCGATAAAACAGTTTCCCTACATTTTCACCGGGCATTGTTTTTTTGTAAAATATTCTTCCGTTTTCATAATTCCTGCCACTGATACGTGGCGGTTGCAGCTTATCCAGCATTTCCCACTCTGCAATCAATTCATCTCTTCCGGAAATTTTATTTAGTATGGAACTACTCAGGTCTGCCTGTTGCTTAAACCAGGCTACCACTTCAGGATCCTTAAAATTCTCTAACCAGCGATAGGGGTCTTTATAGGTAACACCAAAATAGGTATCGCTGCTATCAACAATTTTGGTAGCGGGATAGTTGAATTGCGCAAATGATGACATACAGCAAACCATTGCAAAAGATAGTGTGATAAGTTTTTTCATGTTTTTCGTTTTTAATGATCCGTTTTGAATTGAATTTACGATTATTGGTTTTGGGAGAAAAGACTTTAGCAGGTTAATATGGAATAATCAATTCCACTTTTGTCCCGGTCGCATGTCCCTTATCATCTTTCAGGTCGATGATATGCACCTGCGCCCCGGTGGAATTGAGTTTGTTCATCATTTCAATCCGCTGGGATGTAACCTTCAAGCCATGGGATTTATGAGTGGCCGATTTGCTTTTCAGTTCCGCTGATTTTTCCCGCCCGATGCCATCATCCGTAATTGAAATGTTCAGGAATTCCTCATCCTTTTTTTTAATTTCCACTGTGATAGTGCCCTCTCCTTCTTTTTGCATCAGTCCGTGCCAGATGGCATTTTCTACGAAAGGTTGCAACAACATGGGTGGGATCATGATCGAACCGGTATTCACATTTTCGGCGATATGATAAACACAATTGTATTTATTATCAAATCGAGCACTCTCCAATAAGACATATAATTTTAATGTTTCCAGCTCTTTTTCAATGGAAATGGTTTCACTGCGTGAATTATCAAGGATCAGTCGTATCAGTTTTGAAAACTTGATAAGATAGTCTGATGCTATCTCATGCTTCTGTTCCATGACAAAGCTGTTGATGGAGTTAAGGCTGTTGAAGATGAAATGGGGGTTCATCTGTGCCCGCAGGGCCTTGGTTTCTGCTTGTGCCAGTTGCTTTTTGAAATCAGTCGTGAGTTGCTCTTTATCTCTTTTTCTTTTATAAAAAATGCTGCTGATCATTCCAATAACAATCAATAACAATAAAGCTCCGCCAATCAGGTAATAGTTGCGTTGTTTAGTTTTTTGCACCTGAAGTTGTTGAATTTCATTCTCCTTCTCTTGTGCCCGTTGTTCAATCTCAAAAGATGCAATCCTTGTACGTGTATTTTCTGTATTCAAGGAGTCCTGGATGGCGTGGTACTTTACCAGGTAGCGAAGCGCATGAAGGGAATCTCCTCTTTTCAAAAGAAATGAATGAAGTTCATTTGTGTACTTCAATACAAGTGGAATAAACTTTAACAATTGTGCTTCCTGCAATGCTGATTCAAGACTTTTCTCTGCACGTTTTTCGTTTCCTGTCTCAATATAATATTTGTAGAAGTTATAATCAATCTCAAGATTTCCTTGCGAAAAAGAGATTCCTAATTTTTCTTTCTGTCTGATTTTCTCGGCACTGTCAAGATAAAACCGTGAACTATCATTGGAATCCAGTTGCAGGTAAACTGCGGCATAATTTACCAGGTTAATGGCTAGATAGGGTGGACTTTTTGCGTATTCCTTCCCCTTTAAGTAATATTGCAGGGCATGTTTGTAATCATGCTTTATAAAACAGAGATCACCTAATTGATGATAACAGAAAAAGTAATTATTGACCTCGTTCAGACTTATCAGATCTTTCAATGCTGATTTCAGGTATACTTCTGCTTTGTCCAGATTTCCCCATTCCAGGTAGACTGACCCAATAGTTTGCTGTTCATTGGCGTAACCAAGCGAATCAAAGGTTATGTATACATCCCGGGCGCGCAGGTAATACCCGATTGCCTTATCATAGTCGGCAAGAGCGTAATAATATCCTGCTATCCCATGATAGCAGTTTGCCTTATTTTCAATAGGTCCGTGCCTCTTGTAAAAAATAACCTTGTCTGTATAATACTGTAATTTTTCCACATATTTGCCTGCCAGATTGAATTCGAATCGAATTGTGCAGAGCGGACCATAAGTATTTTGTATTATTCCCAATGAATCTAACCCGTCAATACTACTTTTGTATTTTGCAATGGCTTCATCATACCTGCCAATGCGCGAAAGCAGAAGTCCTTCATAGTATTGACCGTATGCCAGCCCATACCGATATTTTTTTTTCTTTGAAAGTTCATACGCTGCTTTTAAGCAGCTGTCTTGTTCTGAATCATCCCTATGATATTTTAATCCCAATTCAATCAGTAGTTTTATCCTGGTTGTATCATTGGTTTCTTTAAAAATCTGAAGCCGGAGTTTATCACCCACGGATAATTGTGCAAATGTAGTTCCGCCGAACAAAATGATCAAAGCGGTAATCAACCAAATATTGAGATTAACGGTTTTCATTATACGACAAAAGTAATTAAACCTTCCTGATCGGTGTGAGGGATTTCAAAAAGGAGTAAAGAACCTTTGTCCTAGGAAGACAACTTTCTTTACGTTTAGTTACTGCGACAGTCATGGGGCTTTTCATAAAGATGACAAGCCAGTGTAGATTATACCTCTTCTATCATCAGACGACAATATGATCTTCCCTGTTGCCTATTTTGTCAATCATGAATGCAGCGAACCGAAAAGCCGTGATTCTTACCGACGTCTGTCCTATTAACAGCTTTTCCATCATTGTTTAGCCCCCGGATCCATGCATTCAAAAAATCGGATTGGTCTGACGTCCAGAAGTTGCCAGAGAGTGTGATCCAATAGAAGGGTCCTGCGGAACCCCTCATTCCTCCAGGAAGTGCTGTGAAACCACTCTCATTAGTAGCCCCGGTGTTAGGTGAAGCCCAATTTGTAATTCCTGTTTCTTTCATTTTACCTCCGGCTATACTGTCACCTCCTAAAAAGGTGGATAACACATCCCATTCCACATCTGTCGGAAGGTGCCATCCTGTTGGACAAATTCCCTGGACGCCCCCAATGGCCGAATATTGCATCATCTCACTCCATAGATATAACCCACCATACAAATTGCAATTTGAATCGAGATCATTATAACAGTATTTTTCGATTATACCATTGTCGCTTTGAACCTGCGAACCGTTTATGCGGACTCCGACATCGAGGTTTTCAGCCATCCACACATGTGGACCTATTGTTACTGTGGTATAATCCGTGCCGCTGGTATCTTTACAGAGTACAAAGTTGAATGTAATGGTTTTGCTTATCGCAGGCACATCGGTAACGATTGTGCTGTATTGTCCTGCTGTACCTTTGTAAAGCAAGAGATCCCCTTCAGCGTAGAGCATTTCAATTGTTCCTTTAACGCTTTTCAACAGCTTCGCTGATTTTAATAAAGAAGGTTTTCCAGTTGAAACATCCTCAATGCTTTCCTCGCTTCGGGAATTGCTTTGACTGATCATTTTTGTTGAATAGAAATAATTTTGACCAGTAACATTCACAACATACATACCCTGGCTAAAGCCAGAAATACAAAAACTGTGTGTTCCGGGGGAAAGAATGAAACTTATTTGATAAACAGTTCTTCCTGAAAGATCAACAATGCCTATAACTGCAATACCACTTTCCGGTGCAATAAATGTCAGAATTGACTTCTCTGTAGTTGGATTTGGGTAAATCTGTACATCTCTGTTTCCAATATTTTTGGTTCCAATTCCCACTGATCCTGTTAAATGTAGAGTATCTCCACCGTTTAAGGAAACCGAAGCTCCGCTTGTCAAGTTATCTACTTTTATTGTGCTTACATCCGTAGTATCACCTGCACCTGCAAAAGTGATAAAATAGTTCTGTGCCTGGATATTCGCCATAGCAAGAATTAAGATGAGGATAAAGGAAGTTTTTTTCATGGCCATAATTTTAAGTTACGATTTGAAGATTTTCGATTTACGAATGAATCGATTGATTGTCGATTTTCGATCAACAAATGTAGGGCGTGGTAAAAGGGAAGAAAAGCCGGAATTAGCAGTCGGTAGGATTTATTTGATAACCGGTAGTATTTGGAGCACAAATGGTAAAATGGCAAGATGCAAAATGTAAAATTATTTTACCATTTTAGATTTTACATTTTACCATTTGCCCTCAGAACCGTGTAAACACATTCAGGAAATCCGCTTTGCGGGTACGGGCTACCTGCAGGCTTTGGCCGTTGCTCATGATCACCTCTCCGCCTTCGCCACGGATATATTTTTTGACCTGCTTCAAATTGATAAGTGTGGAATGATGGATGCGGAAAAAATTATATTCACTGAGTAATTCATCCACATCGCCCAATGTTTTTGAAAGAAGGATCTCACTTTTATCCGTCATATACATTCGTGTGTAACTGCCATCCGCTGTGCAATAGATAATATCATTTACAGATGCAAAGGATAAACCATCAGTAGTCGGCAAGGCAATGGTATCGGGCAGTTGTTTGTTGCGCACGGCTGTTGCCATTTGCACTTGTGCTTTGCTGATCGAACTTTGTTTGGTTCTTATCTTTTCAATAGCAGCTGCAAGGTCTTCCTTGCTGATGGGCTTTAACAGGTAATCCAGTGCACTGTATTTAATAGCTTTTATTGCATAAGAGTCGTAAGCGGTGGTAAAAACCACATCGAAAAAAAGATGTTCAAATTTCGAAAGCAGGTCGAACCCATTCAGCAATGGCATTTCTATATCCAGGAAAATGAAATCCGGTTTGTATTGTTGAATTAAATCATACGCTTTTGTTGAATCAAGGCAGGTTGTAAGAATATTTACCTCCGGAAAATTTGTCTTCAGCAGGCTTGACAATGTTTTGATACAATGCTTTTCATCATCAATTATGATACAATTCATCTTTTTCAATTTTGATGTACATCAATTTCTTCAACAACTTTAGCACGAACCAGTCACGCGTAAAAGCAGGTCAAGATGATTACCTTTAAATTAACAATCAGTCCATTATTCATTATTTTACCTTGGGGGTCGTGGGGGTTTAGGCGGCGGTTTGGGCTTAGGTGGAGGTTTGGGTTTTTTAGGCCCTTTCGGCTTGGGCACTCTATGTGGCTTCGGAGGGTGCCTGTGCTTTTGTATTTCTGATTTGGGAAGAACCCTTGC
>JADGPY010000307.1 GCA_017882205.1 Chitinophagaceae bacterium | reverse complement strand
TAGTGAGTTGCAATGAATTTTTTTACATGGTTCCTTGATTCTGTTGGAAGATAATATTGGAGTACCCAAAAATTTCTTGAGCCACTTTGCCTTATTGCACTATACACACGACCAGGTCCTCCATTGTATGCCGCAATAACCAGCAGCCAATCTTTCAGATCCTTGTATAAAGAAAGCAGGTAACGCGCGGCCGCATGGGTGCTTTTATAATAATCTGTTCTTTCATCAATAAATCCATTTACCTGGAGGCCATAATCTTTTGCTGTATAGCTCATAAATTGCCATGGACCTTTAGCACCTACCCAGGAAGTTGCTCCTGACTTTAAATCACTTTCAATCACTGCCAGATATTTCAATTCTTTGGGTAATCCATATTGTGCAAGGATATTATCGATCAGGTTGAAATATGGGATTGCAGGGACTCTCATCTTTCTTAAATAGCTTCCATGTGCCTGTAGATAATCCTGCATATAATTTTCAGCATATGGATTTACCTGTGAAGAATAGGGCATTGCAGAATTGTAAGAATAATTTTTGAAAAGGTTCTTAAATCCATACCTGGTAACCTGGTTGAAGTATTGAACTTTCTCTTTTGCCGGTGCTGCACGTGATTTCAAGATCTCATCGATTGCCTCATCTTCGTTGGTCGGAGAATCTGTTATGGTGTCTGTAAGAAGGGGTGGTAAATAGTTTGTCCTGGCAAAAGAACGTTTTGCATAACCCGAAGTGAGTAAAAAAACAATAAAGACTATGGATGTAAATTTCTTCATATTCTAATGCTCCTTAAATTGAGCCAGTAACATTCTGGAAATATCAAGTAAAGTTACTTCATTGTATCTATTTGTCATAATCTGAGCCCCAAATGGCATTCCATTGCTATGTTTGAATAGTGGTATTGAGATCGCAGGTATTCCTGTAAGATTGGCATAAACAGTATATATATCAGCGAGATACATTTTTATTGGGTCTTTTATCATCTCCCCAATTTCATGGGCTGTGGAGGGCACGGTAGGCATAATAACGGCATCATATTGTTGGAAGATATCTACTGTCTTTTTTACCAATAACTGCCTGATCTGTTGAGCTTTAGAATAATATGCATCGTAATATCCAGCACTTAGGACAAATGTGCCAAGCATTATTCTGCGCTTCACTTCCTTGCCAAACCCTGCAGTCCTATTTGCAGTATAAAACTTTGTTAATTCAGCATTATCTACTGAAGCTCTTTTTCCATATCGAATTCCATCATATCTTGAAAGATTACTGGATGCTTCAGCAGTTGTCAACACATAATAGGCCGGAACTAAATAGTCTAGAAGATCAAATTTAATCATTGAGATCGTGTGCCCTGCCTTAGTCAGCTCATTACCAAGATCGGTAATTCTTTTTTTGATCTCCGGATCGATTGATGAATGATCTAAAGCATTTTTTATAAAGGCAATACGGTATTTTTTTTGTTCTTTATCTGTTTTGGGGGCATCATCTAAAGTAAAAGTTATATCAGATACAGTGCTGTCATAATCATCAGCCCCGGATAGTACTTTAAGAACCAGGCCAACATCATCAATAGAATTTCCGAATATTCCTATTTGATCAAAGGAGGATGCATAGGCGATCAATCCATACCTTGAAATCCTTCCATAGGTCGGCTTCAAACCAATGATTCCACAAAAATCTGCAGGTTGGCGAACGGAACCACCTGTATCGCTTCCCAGGCTTACCATGCACAAGCCAGCCTGCACTGCAACCGCAGAGCCACCTGAAGAGCCACCGGCAACTTTTGTTTCATCCAAAGCATTTAAAACATTACCATAGACTGAATTTTCATTAGTACTACCCATAGCAAATTCATCGCAATTGCAACTGCCAATAATGATAGCATCTTCCTGGAGTAATTTTTCTACTGCTGTAGAATTATAAACGGAAGTGAACCCTTCAAGAATAGCCGATGCTGCGGTTACTTTATGGTTCTTGTAACATATAACATCTTTGATTGCAATAATAACCCCATGTAGTTTATTTAAAGGTTCTCCATTTTTCCTTTTAGCATCCAACAACTTTGCGCGTTCAATACATTCATCTGTATATATTTCAGTAAATGCATTTAAATACTTATGATCTATATTTTTTTTTAGATAATAATCTACAGCGAGGCTACACCCATTGGAAGTATTAGCCAGAAAATTATGATAATTTTCTATAGATGTAAAAGAGAACAAATTGGGAATTTTAATAATAAATTAAAAATGTAAGCGATGGTAATGGTATTGAAATATTAATTCCATTCTTTATCATCATCTTCTTTTTTCTTCTTTTCTACTTTAACGCAGAGCAGAACACTAATTTCATATAAAATCATTAAAGGGATTGTGCAAATGATTTGACTCAACATATCGGGAGGAGTAATTATGCCAGAAACTATCAGCATAATAACAATGGCATACTTACGTGACTTCCGCAAAAAACTAGCGCTAACAACACCAATTTTTGCAAGAAAATACATAACAAGAGGAAGTTGAAAAGCCAGTCCTGCACCTAGTATAATAGGTACAAGTGTATTAAAATAACTCGTTATTGTCCACCTGTTTTCAATAATTTCATCAAGAGAAAAATTAGCAAAAAAGTTAATAGTATAGGGGGCTATTATGAAATATCCGAAGAGAACGCCGATGAAAAATAAAAGAGAAACCCAAAATATTACTCCACGCGTATTATGTAATTCTTTAGTAGTTAATGCAGGCTTTGTAAACTTCCAGAACTGCCAGAATACATAGGGGAATGCAAGAATAAATCCTCCAATTAAAATAATGTTGAAGTAAACACCAAACTGTCCTCCTACTGAAGTACTTTGCATTTTTACATTTATATGAGTCATGCATAGTTTACTTCCCAGCCCTAAAAATTGGCTTGTCCTGCACAAAAAACCATAAGTGGGAAATTGGGGATGAGTAGGCCCCATTAGTATTTTTGTTACGATAAAAGTATTGTAAACCGCCATAATAATTGCTCCTATGGCAATCGCAATTGCAGACTTAAAGAGATGACCTCGCAATACATCTAAATGCTCTATAAAAGACATCTCCTCTTTTGGACTATTAATAGAGATTTTCTTAAATAATTTCATGAATAGCCTAAGTTGTTAAATAGTATTATAAAAATATAATAATGATTTTACGTATCCATAACCGCATTCAGTTAAAAAATATTTTTGTTACAAACAAAAAACCCGCATAATTAATTGCGGGTTTGATAATCGAAATTAGTCTAAAAAGTTATTGATAGCAGAATTCTCTTTTTATGAAACCTTTGTATCTCCCTTTGATGTCGGAATACTCATCTGTGTAGGATTGTTAATAATAGTTGGTTGATCACTCTTCGCATTAATCGAAGGTTGGTCATTATTCATGTGATCTTCAATCTGGTTTTTCACATTATCCTTAGCATCTTTGAATTCTCTGATTCCTCTACCCAGGCCGCGCATAAGTTCAGGAATTTTTTTTCCTCCAAACAGAAGCAGGACAACTAAAATAATCAGGATTATATGACCTCCACTAAATAAATCGCCCATATATTATAATTTAAATTAACTATACAAAGATAACATAAAAGAATGCGTAAAGTTAGTAATTTAAAGGTTATTTAAGATATCTGCCGCACTTTGCTTTTCCATTTGCAGCCTCATAGGGAGAGATGCCTCGGGCACAGGAAGAAAATAAGATGGCAGTTATTGCCACAATAGCAAGAAACTTTTTCATAATTACGGCTTGATAGCTTAAAAGAATATGTAGAGTTTCTCTAAATAGTTTCTTTAATCAATTAAATAGTGATTGTATTGTAGTCTTCAGGAATTGGAGAATAAAAATCGGGTAGATTTTTTTAATTGGCGTTGTTGAGGAGCCCTAATATACGGTGATTATTTTTGTGATGCAAATTGATGGGCAAAAAAAATCCCGAATTTGGTTCGGGATATGTAAATTTTATGATTTCTTTTATTTCATTCGTTTTTCCTGGATACGAGCGCTCTTACCACTTCTTTCACGTAAAAAGTACAATTTAGAACGTCTTACTTTACCAACTTTATGCAACAGAATGCTGTCAATATTTGGAGAGAAAAGCGGGAACAGACGCTCAACACCTATCCCATCACTAATCTTGCGAACGGTAAATGTGGCGGTACCACCCTCACCCTGGCGTTTGATAACATCGCCTTTAAAGCTCTGGATACGCTCTTTATTTCCTTCCTGGATCTTATAATTTACAGTTATATTGTCGCCTGCCTTGAATTTAGGCATCTCTTTCTTTGTCGTTAATTGTTCGTGAACAAATGCTATTGCATTCATGACTAATAATTTTAAGGAGTGCAAAAGTAGGAAAAAAAATTGATTTTACCTCGCAATGTTTACTGCTCTTTTCTCCCTGATCACTGTTACTTTGATCTGGCCTGGGTATGTCATTTCAGTTTGAATCTTCTGTGCTATTTCGAAGCTCAATTTATCACTATCCATATCCGTTACTTTATCCGCTTCCACAATTACCCTCAATTCCCGTCCAGCTTGTATAGCATATGCTTTTTCAACCCCAGGGTAGGCAAGAGCAAGATTTTCAAGGTCCTTGATCCGTTGAAGGTATTGTTGCATAATCTCGCGACGTGCTCCAGGTCTTGCGCCACTCATAGCATCACAAGCCTGTATGATCGGTGAGATGACATATTGCATTTCTACTTCATCATGGTGAGCACCGATGGCATTGCAAACAGCCGGGTTTTCACCATATTTTTCAGCAAGTTTCATCCCAAGCAAAGCATGGCTCAATTCAGTTTCATCATCAGGTACTTTACCTATATCATGCAATAATCCCGCACGCTTTGCCAATTTAGTGTTCATACCGAGTTCGGCAGCCATGATTCCGCATAAATTGGCTACCTCGCGACTATGCATCAATAGGTTTTGACCATAAGAAGAACGAAACCTCATTTTGCCAACTATTCGTACTAATTCTTTGTGCAGGCCATGAATGCCTAGTTCGATTACAGTACGTTCACCTATTTCGATTATCTGTTCTTCTAATTGTTTACGAGTTTTTTCAACCACTTCCTCAATCCGTGCTGGGTGAATACGTCCATCAGTTACAAGTCGTTGTAATGAAAGTCTCGCGATCTCGCGTCTTAATGGGTCAAAGGATGATAATATGATAGCCTCAGGGGTATCATCTACAATCAGGTCCACCCCAGTTGCTGCTTCAATAGCTCTAATGTTTCTACCTTCCCGACCTATGATCGATCCTTTTATCTCATCACTTTCAAGGTTAAATACAGTAATGGCATTTTCTATTGCCTGTTCTGCGGCAGTACGTTGGATGGTTTGAATGATGAGTTTGCGTGCTTCTTTATTTGCTCTCAATTTTGCATCATCCACAATTTCCTGTTGAATAACCAGGGCCTGGGAATGAGCTTCCTGCTTTAAACTTTCTATAAGCTGTGCTTTTGCCTCTTCGGCAGAGAGTCCGGCCACTTTTTCGAGGCGGCGGATATGTTCCTCCTGGTGCTTTTCCAGCTCGGTTCTTTTAATGTTTACTACCTCGATCTGGCGGGTAAGGGTATCCTTGATACCTTCATTATCCTTGATCAATTTCTCGATACTCTGATCCTTTTGATTGATCAACTGCTCTTTTTGCTTGATCCGGTTTTCTGATTCACCAAGTTTTTGGTTGCGCTGAAGCACTTCTTTATCATGTTCAGCCTTCAATTGAACAAAACGTTCCTTAGCCTCTAATAGCTTTTCTCTTTTTAATGTTTCAGCCTCATTTTTGCCTTCGGAAATTATTCTTTGGGTCTCTTTTTCTGCTTCTTCAACCTGTTTTTTAGTGTTTTTAGCAAAAATGAGTTTACCCAGTACGATGCCTATGATTAAAGCAAGTGTACCAATTATGATTGGAAGTATCTGTTCCATTGAATGTTTTAGTTTTAAATCGTTTCATTATCTTATACCCAACTTTATGCAGTAATCACCTAAAGTATGGAATAAACGAAGGTAGGAAAAAAGTGTGGAACCCAAGGCTTTAGCCTTGGGGTTAGCATAGCCTCTAAAAAAGGGCCTTATCAACCAGATGTTCAATCTTCTTCAACGCATCCATTACCTCGTGCTCTGCCTCGGAATTATTTGTGGAGCTTCCTGTCTGCGTAGCATACCATATCAATACCATTGCAATATAATCCTGCATATCTTTTCCGGAAAACTGAGTTTTGAACTCGATAATCTTATCATTTATGGTCTTCAGTGTTTTACGGATCACTTCTTCGTCTTCGGGCAGGCTTTTGATCCGATAAGTTCGGTCGCCTATGAGTATATTGAGTGGAATTAATTTTTCTGACATAATCATTCACTTAGCATCCCGATGCAATGGTCTATTTCTTTGATGTATTGATTAATCCGTTTTTCGAAGTCTTTTTGATCCGCCGCAGTCATCTGGCCGGAGGCAGCTTTCAGTATCTGTACTTTCTCACTCATCAGTTCCATTTCTAACTTCATATCAGCTTCCTTTTTTCTTAAGGAGGTAACTATATTTGCCAGGTTGACATTTTCTTTTTGAAGAGACTGGTAACTTTTTACCAATTGTGCAAGCTTCTCTTGTACCCGGTTTATATGTATTTCATTTTCAGACATATTTATGCTTTTCTGATCTCCGCTTTCAATTCCTTTTCATAAGCGTTAACCAGTTTGGTTATCATTTCATCTATCTCTTTGTCTGTAAGGGTTTTTTCGTTGTCCCAAAAGGTAAAGTTGATTGCAAACGATTTCTTGTCCAGACCGATCTTTTCACTTTCGAATACGTCAAATAGTTTCATGGAAGCTAATTTATGAACCTTCGCGGACATAGTAGCCTTTTCGACCATGCTAAAGGAAACCTGGTTATCTACGATCAATGAAAGATCCCGATGCACAACCGGAAATTTTGGGATCTCCTGGTACGATATTTTTTGTTTTTTTGAAAGTGATATAACTTTTTCCCAATCGATATCTGCAAAAAATACTGGCTGTTTGATTGAAAATCTTTTTAATTGCTCATAGTTAACTTCCACCAGGGTTGCTACTACAACTTCATTTACCCAGGCAAGCACTGTGTTATTATCTTGTGCCGAGAAAGAGAACTCGTTAATGCCTGCCGATCTGAAAAGCCTTTCACAAACTCCTTTAATAAAAAAGAGGTCACTTTTTTCTGCAGGATGGCGCCATCCGGTATTAGTTTTATTCCCGGTAGAGAAGATTGCAAGGTGTTCGTTTTCAATATAGTTTGCAGAGCTGAGTGAATAGATTTTTCCGAATTCAAATAAAAGCAGGTCACTATTTTTCCTGTTGATGTTATATTCGATCCTTTCCAACCCGGTTTCAAGCAATGAAGGACGCATTATATCAAGTTCTTCGCTTAGGCTGTTGATTATTTTTATCGATGATTGGAGTACTTCCAATGTATAATAATGACTATTCGTAATCGAATTTGTAAATATCTCCGAAAAACCAAGTCCAACAAGATTATTGGCAGTTCTTTCCTTCAATTCTTCTTCAAAAGCAAGGTTCTCAATGGCCGGTGTTATGGTAATTGCCGATGGGATCTCTATATTGTCAAGTCCATCAATACGCATGATTTCTTCAATAATGTCTGCGGGTAGTTGAACATCAGGTTTACTATATGGAACTGCAAGCCGAATATCATCCATTCCTTCCTTCAAAACCTCAAAACCCAGGCTTTGCAAAATATTTTTAACTGTATCTGGATGGTAATTTTTACCGCTTATCTTTTTAAGGTAGTGGTTTTTTAACGTGACTTCTTTTTTTGGTTGGGGATTGGGATATACATCCACAATTTCGGATGCAATCTCTCCACCGGCTAATTCCTTTATTAGCAGCGCTGCCCGTTTCAGAACAAGTACAGTATTACTAATGTCCACCCCTTTTTCAAAACGGATGGCAGCATCTGTTCGTAATCCATGCCTTAATGATGTTCTGCGAATAGACGATGGATTAAACCATGCGCTTTCAAGGAAGATACTATTTGTTTCAGAGGTTACCCCGCTGCCAAGGCCGCCGAAAACACCACCAAAACACATTGGTTGCCGATCTCCATCGCATATCATGAGATCTTCTTCATGTAATTTTCTTTCCTTTCCATCTAATGTAACGAAAGGAGTATTTTCAGGAAGGGTCTTAACAATGATCTTTTTGTCTTTTATATGGTCAAGATCAAAAGCATGTAATGGCTGACCGGTTTCATGAAGAACAAAATTGGTGATGTCAACAATATTATTAAAAGGGCGAATGCCAATGCTTTTTAATCTTTGTTGTAACCATGCAGGACTCTCTTTTACTTCTATTCCCGAAATACTTACTCCTGAATATCTCTGGCAGGCTGTGGTATTTTCTATACTTACATTTACAAGAAGGGTATTTGAAGCAGCTTTAAACCCATTTAAAGATGGATACTTTACTGCATAGGATTTTTTATCATGTAATGAAAGCCATGCGCAGACATCTTTTGCTACCCCAACATGACTCATTGCATCAATCCGGTTGGGCGTAAGCCCTATCTCGAATATCCAATCAGTATTTGCCTTTAGAACTTCTTTTAATAAGGTACCTTTTTCTTTATCTGCAGGAAGTACAATTATTCCCTCATGACTGTTTCCCAAACCAATCTCATCCTCAGCACAGATCATTCCCTGACTTTCAATTCCACGGATCTTTGCTTTTTTCATGGTTATGGGATCTCCTTTCAGAGGAAAGATAGTGGTACCAATAGTTGCAACTACTACTTTCTGACCTACAGCAACATTTGGTGCTCCACAAACTATCTGTAGCAATTCACCGTTACCCGTATCTACTTTAGTTAACTTGAGTTTATCCGCCTCCGGATGTTTGATACAATCAATTACTTCTCCAACGATCAGTCCTTCTAATCCTCCTTTGAATTCTTCATATTTTTCAAGGTTCTCCACTTCAAGACCCACAGAAGTAAGGATATTGCTGAGCTTTTCGGGGGACAACAATCCGGTTGATTCTGAAACTACACCTGTTGAGCCTGCTCGTGCAGCGCGTATACCACCTTGCCCAGGCGGAATATGTTCATTAAGCCAATTGTAACTGATCTTCATAATCTTTGAATGACAGTCAAAAATAAGAAACCTGCGGTATATCTGATGTCTGAACCTTGATTCGCTTGATTAAAGCCTGCCTATGCCGGCCGGCAGGCTTTAATCAAGCGAATCAAGGTTCAGACAGTTACAATTTTTAATTCACATTTCCTCTCAAATCGGTAATAATATTTTCTACACAACCAATTGTTAATAAGATGGAAAGAAAGACGGAGAATTTTTTGATTTTGTGGATAAGTGGAAAATCAACGTTAATAATGATAAGATTCAGTTAGTAACTTTGTGCATAGCAATTGGCATAACTTAAAGACACATCAATTCAATTTTATTAATTTTTGTCCTTTACCTTAGCCACCCTGTTATCTTTTTCGAGCTGACAGGTTATTAACCCAACCAGACAATTGCTTAAACAAACATGGAATTTACTAATCTCAATAAAGATAGAAAAGCGCGTCGAAAAAGCGGATCATTAGAACTCGGAACAATGATGTATGGCAAGGTACCTCCCCAGGCGAAAGACCTGGAAGAGGCAGTGCTAGGAGCCATAATGCTCGAAAAAAGTGCATTTGATACCGTTGTTGAAATATTAAAGCCCGAATGCTTTTATGTTGAATCAAATCAGCGTATCTATCGTGCAATGCAGGGCTTGCAATTGAAAAATTCACCCATTGACCTGTTAACAGTGGTCGAGGAATTGAAATTTAGGGAAGAACTTGACCTTGTGGGCGGTCCTTATTATGTTACCAAGCTTACTAATTCAGTTGTATCATCAGCTAATATCGAAGCCCACTCGCGCATTATCCTGCAAAAATTCATTCAGCGCGAGTTGATCCGGATAAGCGGCGAAATCATTGGAGATGCATATGAGGACAGCACCGACGTTTTTGACCTGCTTGATGATGCTGAATCAAAATTGTTTGAGATCACCAATAATCACCTCCGTAAAGATTATGCAAGCATTGAAAATGTGCTTGTAAAAACAATCCAGCGAATAGAGGATTTGCGCACCCGCCAGGACGATATTACCGGATGCCCTACGGGCTTTCCGACCCTCGACAGGGTTACTTATGGATGGCAGGCAACTGATCTTATTGTTTTGGCAGCAAGGCCATCTGTTGGTAAAACTGCATTTGCGCTTAACCTGGCCCGTAATGCTGCATTGCATCCCACAAAACCTACGGCTGTAGCATTCTTTTCATTAGAGATGAGTGCCGGGCAGTTGGTCCAAAGGATACTGAGTGCTGAGAGCGAAATATGGTTGGAGAAGATCGCTCGTGGAAGACTTGAAGAACATGAGATGCAGCAACTTTATAAAAAAGGAATTAATCGTCTGTCATCTGCTCCAATCCATATTGATGATACAGCAGCACTAAACATTTTTGAATTGAGGGCAAAATGCAGGCGTCTTAAAAATAAACATAATGTCGGCCTCATCATTATTGATTACCTGCAGTTGATGAGTGGTACTGGTGAGAATCGCAATAGTAACCGCGAACAGGAAATCAGCAGGATCTCCCGTGACTTAAAGGGCCTTGCAAAAGAATTACAGGTTCCTATTATTGCACTGAGCCAGTTGAGCCGTGAAGTTGAAAAAAGGAAGGAAGGAAATAAAATGCCACAACTTAGTGACCTTAGAGAATCCGGTGCCATAGAACAAGATGCTGATATGGTAATGTTTCTTTACCGCCCGGAGTATTATGATATCACATCCAATGAACTAGGCGAAAGTAACAAAGGTGAAACTCATGTCCGGATTGCAAAGCATAGAAATGGTCAGCTGTATACAATAAAGCTTAAGGCACTTCTGCACATTCAAAAATTCATTGAAGAAGATTCAGGTGATTTCGACAATCAATTGCCATCAGGAGGCAGCTGGAAACCAGTTTCAGACATTAATGGTGATGGTGCAAAATTATATATCCAGAAAGGAAGCAAGATGAATGATGGGGAATTTGATGAAGAGGCACCTTTCTAAGATAACCCCGTTAGGAGTTAAAGATTGGTAGAAATTAGCCCTCCTCCTATATTTTAATTATTATGTCGCTTCCTTTTTTTTATGAAGAAACTTTATCAGGTGAAGGGTCCTTTATCCTTAGTGAAGAAACATCCCGCCACCTCATCCAGGTATTGCGGATGAAGAAAGGAGATCAGTTAAAGATAACAAACGGTAAAGGACAAACGCATATTGCTGAGATCCTGCACGAAAGTAAAAAAGCCAGTGAAGTAAGAGTACTATCCACATCCCATATCCTCAACCCCTCTCCTGAAATAACAATTGCCATTTCCCTTATCAAGAATAGAAGTCGTTTTGAATGGTTTCTCGAAAAGGCTACCGAGATCGGGGTTCAGCGGATCATACCTATGATCTGTGAGCGCAGTGAAAAAGAACATTTTCGTTTAGAGCGGATGAATAATATTCTCATAAGTGCCATGTTACAAAGTAAGCAGGCGTGGTTACCTCAACTAAGAGAACCTTTAAAATGTGATGAGATCATTAAAAAATCAAATCAGCCACATAAATTCATTGCCCATTGCATTGAAGAAGAAAAGAAGCGTTTAGGGGATGATAAACTATTCGGTGATCGGATTATTTTGATTGGCCCTGAAGGCGATTTTACTAAGGGTGAAATTGATCTTGCTATTGAAAATAAATTCACTCCGGTATCATTAGGTAATACAATATTAAGAACCGAAACCGCTGGAATGGTGGCTTGCGTTTTACTAAATCATTCATGATAATGAGGCTCCTTCAATTCCACTGGCAGACCTTTTTTTCTTATCCGCATATTCAGCATTTCAACCCCGAATGAAAATGCCATGGCAAAGTAAATATAACCATGAGGTATCGTTATATTTTCCACATGAATTCCTTCTATAATAAGCAGGAAGGCAATTAGCAACAAGAATGATAAAGCAAGGATTTTGAAAGTTGGATGTTTATGGATAAATGCGCTGATACGGCTGGCAAATAAAAACATAAAACCCATAGATATGAGCACTGCAACGATCCTTATTAAAAACATATCATTCGATACCATCCCTATAGCTGTAATAATACCATCGAAACTAAATACCAGGTCAACAACAATGATTTGCATTACGACGTTGCGAAAGGCTGTTGCCTTTTTCTTTTTCAGAACTGTATCAGGATCTTCACCTTCCAGTTTATTGTGAATTTCTAAAGTAGAATTGATCAATAAAAACATTCCTCCCCCAAAAGTGATAATATCTTTAAGGCTTACAGGATGGTTGAATATGGAAAAAATATTTTCTGTTTTGTTTATTAATACTGTTAAGAAGAAAAGCAATAGGATCCTTGTAGTGATACCTGCTATCATCCATATTGCCGCTGCCTTTTTTTGAGAGGTTTTTTCTTTTATCCTCCCCATGATGATAGAAACAAAGATCACATTATCGATGCCCAGGAGTATCTCCATGAATGTTAAAGCCAGCAGGCTCATTAATGCATCTATGGTAAATAAACTGTCCATATATTTCTTTTTATTAACATAATAATCCTATATCAAAGTCATTTAGCCTTGCGTTAATTGCATTGTCCCTATAACTTGCTGCTGATCTTTTTTGCAATGCCAGGACCTTCATAAATAAAACCTGTCCATACCTGAATAAGTAATGCACCTGCGTTCAACTTTTCTTTTGCATCATCGCCATCGAATATCCCACCACTACCAATGATGGCTATACGCCTGTTTGTTTTTTCTGTGATATATTGAATTATTTCTGTAGATCTTTCCCTTAATGGTTTGCCACTAAGACCACCGGTGCCCATGCTCTCTACTTTAAAATGTTCGGTTAAAAGATTGTCACGCGAGATCGTTGTATTAGTTGCAACAATTCCGGAAAGGTTCAATTCTATGGCAAGATCAATTACATCATCTATTTGTTCGCGGGAAAGATCAGGAGCAATTTTAAACAATAAAGGCTTCGGCATTGCCTGCGCCAAATTAATGCTTTGAAGGTTGCTTAAAATTTTTCTTAGAGAATCCTTCTCCTGCAATTCGCGCAATCCCGGTGTGTTGGGGGAACTCACATTTACAACAAAATAATCTACCACATCAAACAACTGGCGAAAGCAGATCTCATAATCTTTCCATGCCTCCTCATTTGGTGTTTGTTTATTTTTTCCAATGTTTCCGCCTATAAGCATGGGCAAGTGGGATTCTAAAAATCTTGCCCTGGATTCAGTGGTTGCGGGTTGCAAGTTTTGAGAAGCCCTGAATTTCCACTCCTTAAGGTTCTCTGCAATTTTTATCGCTCCAACATTGTTGAATCCCATTCTATTGATTAGTGCCTGATCTTTTTTCAGACGAAATAATCTTGGCTTAAAATTGCCTTCCTGGGGTAATGGAGTTACAGTACCTATCTCCACAAAGCCAAATCCTAAGCATTCTAATTCTGAAAGATATTGGGCATTTTTATCAAAGCCAGCTGCAAGCCCAACCGGATTTTTAAATGACAATCCAAAAGCAGGCACTATTTTATCTTCCGGTCTAAAATAATCTGAGATCATTTTTTTGATGAAGTCAATCCTGCATAGCAACCGCAAACAATTCATTGAAAAGTAATGTACCCTTTCAGCATCAAATAGAAACAAAATATTGCGCAGGATCTTATACATGGTATAAGCGAAGATAAGATGTCTGGACCTTAAGGTTCAGACATCAAGAAAATCCTTTAATCAAGCGAATCGTGGTCTATCTTTGCCCATAAATTATTCATCATGCAGGAAGCATACATAGTAGCAGGTTTTCGTACCGCCGTAACAAAATCAAAGCGTGGGGGTTTCAGGTTTTATCGACCAGATGACCTGGCAGTAGATGTGATCAAAGCCCTAATGGCCACGTTGCCACAATTGGAGAATAAATTAGTGGATGATCTTATAGTTGGTAATGCGGTGCCTGAAGCAGAACAAGGATTACAGGTCGGAAGAATGATTAGTGTAAGGGCTTTAGGAATTGAAGTACCTGGGATGAC
>JADGPY010000306.1 GCA_017882205.1 Chitinophagaceae bacterium | reverse complement strand
TAGATAAAATTGAGTTGTTCACTCGCATTTGCAGCAAATTTTGGATCAGAAACCCTTCTTGCATCAAGCCTGAACTTTAAGGAAGGATCTTTTTTAAGTACTTCAGCGGCAAGATCCTCCCATCTGTAATTACTGTAACCCTCTTTTTGTTGCAAAATGGCATCGAAGAAGTTCCATGAGAAAAAGCTGTCATCACCTGTGGGTTCCAACATTTCAACGATGTACCTGTTGGCAGCCTGGTTTAATGTAACCATATAATCCCCTTTTAAGAATTGAATCTTCTGATTGGAAACCGATGTCCTTACATCAGTATTTCGATGGTGTTTTTCATAGGGGCGGGAAGAACTTTTATAATCATCAATATGGTAAACCTCAACTTCTATAATAGTATCCTTTTTCATCTGCTCCATTTTTACACCATTCAAGGCGAGAAGGTCTATAATATTTTTCCATCCTTGCGGAATTATATAACAATAGGGGGCCGTGATAACATTTAAAGGATTATAAACATTGAAATATTTTACCTCCTTAGTGAAAGGCCTGTTTCGATCATAATACATTCTTTGCAAGCCTGTAGCCTCACTGGTTTTAAACTCCTGTTCGTATCCCTTAAAAGTGAGCATAGAATATTTTGTGGAATCTGTTTTCCATGCAAGGGGAAATATTCTTTGTTTTGTTACTAGTTCACGTGCTTTTTTTCTCAAAGCAACCAGTTCAATCGCACTTAAGGACGCCTGTTGTATCATCGTCTCCATCAATGCATAGGTCGCTATAACCCTATCTGCAAAAGGCTTCAACATGTGGGTTTCAGGCATAAAGGAGAGTGTTTGGAACAATGCAGCATATCCGGACGAATATCTTGGGGGGTCGTAAAATTGCTCCATACCATTTTCGGGGATTCCGGTTTCAAAATTTACATAAGGAATCATATCCCAGGTTTTTCTTTTCATATCCCTGTATAATGAAGGATCGAATTTTTCCTTTAAAAAAGTCCCAAGATCTGCACCCAACTTGTCGTATTGAGTAGATATCAAGGTCATTGTAGCCTGGTAATCGGCTCCATCACTTACGTGATTATCTATCTGGATCTCCGGATCTAAGTAATGAAAGATCTCAGTGAATGATCTTGCTTCCTTTGTATCACATTTAGTGAAATCCCTGTTTAGGTCAAGATTTTGAGAATTACCGCGAAAGCCATAAGATACAGGGCCATTTTGATTTGCGCGGGAATAGCTATTTCTATTTAAACAACCGCCAATATTATATACCGGGATAAATGCAATAGCCACGTTTCCTGGTAAATGGACTTTATTATTGACAATATCGCGAGCCAGCATCATACTTGCATCTATTCCATCGGGCTCACCCGGGTGTATCCCATTGTTGATAAGGATCACCACTTTGTTTTGTTTATGCCAGGTGGGTGGATCAAATTTTCCGTCATTGCTGATCATAACCAGGTGCAACGGATAGCCGGCATCTGTTGGCCCCATGGTTTTCACCAGAATCTTTGATGAGGTCTGGGCAAGTTTTTTATAAAAATCAATGGCTTGAAAGTAGGTAGCAGTCTCCTTTCCATTGTTTTTTTCAAAAGGGGTTTGTTGCGCTTGTAGAATAAATGGCAAAAAGAAAAACAAGAGGATAAAATGTATTGCTTTCATATACGCAAACTACAAAAAAGAGTCGCTTAATTAGAAGAATAATTTTGAACTCCGTAGTTCAATTCACCCTAAATAAAAAAAACCTGCCACATTGGGCAGGCTCACGATATTCTATATAGAAATTACTTTGTGGTTAACGCATTCACCCCCTTAGCCAGCTTCCTCTTTAGGTTTGCAGCTTTATTTTTATGAATAATGCCACGTCTTGCTAACTTATCAATCATTGAAGAAACCGAAGGTACTTTTTCTGCAGCAGCTTCTTTTGAATCAACTGCTTTTAGTTCACGAATTGCATTACGGGTGGTTTTACCATAATACCTGTTACGTTCATTGCGTTTACGGCTCTGACGAACATCTTTCTTCGTTGCTGCATGATTTGCCATGAAATTTTAAATTTGGGCTGCAAAGATAGGATTTTTACAGAATAAAATGCAAGGAAAATCAATTATTTTGTGACTCAAGGCTAAGAAGCTTTTATAACCCAAGGCTTTAGCCTTTGGAATCCCGATCTTTGCACCAACTCACCTACATCATGAAAGATTTTTCATACATCACCAATTCTCACCCGGAATATATTGAAAACCTCTATACTGATTATGTAAAAGATCCGGCCAGCATTGATCCTGAGCTACGTAAATTTTTTGAAGGATTTGATTTTGCGGTCTCCAATGGTAAGTCTCAGAATGGATCAGCAGTTGAAACCAAACCCGTAGCAATTGAAAACCTTGATAAGGAATTCGCCGTATACCAATTGGTAGAAGCTTATCGTAAAAAGGGTCACCTTATCGCGAGAACTAATCCAATCCGGGAAAGAAAAGACAGGAATGCTAACCTTGAGCTCCGGTTCTTTGGATTGGATGATGCTGACATGGAAACAGAATTTTTTGCCGGAAAGTTTGTTGGATTTGGAAAGGCACCTCTGAAGAAAATTCTTGATCACCTGAAGAAATCCTACACTTCTTCAATAGGAACTCAATTTGGGACAGTTATCGATAAAGAACGAATTGACTGGATCATCAATGCCGTTGAAAACACTATGATGCAACCTGTTCCACTGGAACAAAAAAGGAGGATACTTCAGAAGTTGAATGAAGGAGTAATGTTCGAAAAATTCCTTCACACAAAATATATTGGCCAAAAGAGGTTTTCATTGGAAGGAGGAGAGAGTACCATTCCCGCATTGGATGCAATCATAAATACCGCGGCAGAAAACAATGTACAGGAAGTTGTAATGGGTATGGCCCATCGTGGCCGATTGAATATTCTTGCGAACATCCTCTCTAAAACATATGAACAAATATTTACTGAGTTTGAAGGAACTGCCCCACCTGACACGACTATGGGCAGTGGTGACGTAAAATATCATCTTGGCTTCAGTAGCGAAATAGAAGCCACAAATGGCAAGAAACTACATCTTAAATTATGTCCCAATCCCTCACACCTGGAAGCAGTAGATCCTGTGGTGGTGGGTTTTGCAAGAAGCAAGGCGGATGTATTATATGATAGTGATTATGATAAGATATTACCCATCCTGATCCATGGGGATGCATCTCTCGCAGGGCAAGGGGTTGTATATGAAGTATTGCAGATGAGCAAGCTTAAAGGTTACTATACCGGGGGCACCATTCATTTTGTGATCAACAACCAGATTGGGTTCACCACTGATTTTGATGATGCACGCAGTTCTGATTACTGCACTTCACTGGCAGGTATTGTTCAGGCTCCTGTATTCCATGTAAATGGAGATGATGCCGAAGCGGTCGTTAAAGTATCCCAGATCGCCATGCTTTATCGGCAGAAATTCAATAGCGATATTTTTATTGACATGGTATGCTATCGCAGGCATGGACATAATGAAGGAGATGATCCTAAATTTACACAGCCGGGCCTGTATGCACTGATTGATAAACAGCCCAACCCGAGAGAAGTGTACACGAAGTGGTTAATGATGCATGGAGAGGCTGACGCTGCTGATCTTGCCAAAGAGATGGAGAAAAAATTCTGGAGTGACTTACAGGAACGGTTAGACGAAATAAAACAAAATCCTCTTCCTTATACTTATCAGAAACCCGAACTTTGGTGGCAGAGCCTGCGCAAAGCCACTCCGGCTGATTTTGATGCATCACCCATTACTGCGATTTCCGGACAGGAGATTGACAGGTTATTCCAGTCCATTATGACATGGCCCGAAGGGTTTAAACCATTGAGAAAGGTTGAGAAAATATTACTGGATAAAATAAAGTTGTATAACGAAGAAAAAAAACTGGATTGGGCAACTGGTGAATTACTTGCCTATGCAAGTGTATTGGCCGAAGGAAAAGATGCCCGAATGAGTGGGCAGGATGCCAGAAGAGGAACCTTTAGTCATCGTCATGCTGTTTTGCGGGATGAGATAAATGACAGGTTTTACAATCGGTTAAACAATGTTGCTGAAGGGCAAAAGAAATTCAGGATCTATAATTCCCCGTTGAGTGAATATGCAGTATTGGGTTTTGAGTATGGATATGCAATGGCTAATCCAAATGCACTGGTATTATGGGAAGCCCAGTTTGGTGATTTTGCCAACGGTGCACAGGTAATGATAGATCAATTCATTGTTGCAGCCGAACAAAAATGGCAGCGTATGAATGGTGTTGTACTATTGTTACCTCATGGACATGAAGGCCAGGGGCCTGAACATAGTAGTGCTCGCATGGAGCGCTTTTTACAAATGTGTGCAGAGCTGAATATGGTAATAGCCAATATCACTACTTCAGCCAATCTTTTCCATTGCTTTAGAAGGCAATTGGCATGGCCATTTAGAAAGCCATTAGTTATTTTCACTCCGAAAGCAAATCTTCGTCATCCTGGAACTTATAGCAAGTTAGAAGAATTTACTACCGGTGGATTTAAAGAAGTATTGGATGATCCATTTGTAAAGAATCCAGAAACAATTACAAAAATATTATTCTGTACAGGAAAAATTTATTTTGACATGGCGGAGCGCCAGCAAAAGGAAGAACGCAATGATATCGCACTCATCAGGATGGAACAGATCTATCCCTTGCCATTGAAACAACTGGATGTCATTCAGAAAAAATATAATAAAGCTGCCTGGTATTGGGTTCAGGAAGAGCCATTAAATATGGGAGCAGCATCATTCCTTCTCATGAATTTAAAACTTGTAAACTTTGGTATCATTGGCAGGCAACCAAGTGCGTCTACGGCTACAGGGTTTTCAAAAGTGCAT
>JADGPY010000047.1 GCA_017882205.1 Chitinophagaceae bacterium | reverse complement strand
CATTGCTGGTTACCCATTGCAGTTTAACAATCCCCGAATTAAGACTACCATCAAACGAAACCAGGCTCAATGGCAATGGAGTTGCAGACGTTGTTGAGCCTACAAAAAAGGTACTGAAAGAAGAAGTTGTAAACTCGAGATAATAGCTCGTTTGGTAAGTACCAAAAACGCCATATGCTGCAGGTGTAATAATCTGGGCCGCGCCTGACAGGGAGGTGAGGCATGTATTTGCAGCAATTTTAATGATCCTTAGATCCGCTAAACTGCTGATGGTTGGGTCAACTGCTTTCAAGGCATCATATTCTGCCTTTGAAAAATAGACCCTAACCGTTACCGGGGTTACGATCGCGCCAGGATTGGCTGGCGTGATTGTTATATTCCTGTTTAAATATGGATGGCCTAGCACATCATATCTTATGGCATTTGTTGTATAATATGATATCGCAAAATTTCCAAATGACCCATTATCCAGGATGGAAGCAACAACATTATTACTATCCGTAGCAGAGAGATAGGAAGGTGAAGAATAGGTACTGTAGGAGCTGTCATTGGAGAAAAGCCAATTGCCGGTAGCTGAAGAGCTTATCATTTTTGCTGTTACGCATGTGTTCAATGTACCCGGAGCCACAATCGTATCTCCATTAATAAAGTTTTCTATATTGGAATAGCCGCTTGTAGAGATATATCCATTTAAATCAGCGCTGCTGTTTGGGTTCAAGCCCCTTTGAGTTTCCCAAATATCAGGCATGCCATCACCATCTGTATCCACTGGTGTAAATCCCTGGTCAAGTGTTGGCCATGCATTTACAGTTAATGCATAAGCTGTACCATGAGGATAGCCGCCCTGTACATCTATAATTGCTCCAGTTCGATTTATCACATTGTTCACAATCCTTTGGTCAAGGGTATCTCTACCAGGTAAACTACAGCCTGCAGATGCCAGCACTAATGAAAACATATCCGTTGCCAACTGGGTTGTAACAGGTGTCATTACAAATGGAACCGTAACTTTTGCTGTAAGGGTATCACTGTAAGACCCGCTATTCATAGCTGCACCATGCCAGTTATCATTTGTATTTACTGATGGAATTCCCTGCAGGCTATCAACAAAGTTTCCATCCATGTAGTATTTCCCATATGGTAATACAGGCGCTGTAGTTTGTTTGTAAGGATTGACAATCTCAGACTTTATTCTTACCCCGCTAGACGAGCCAGTAGATGTAGACGGCCCCCACTTGTAATAATTATTTATGATATTGTAGTTACCACCTTCACCTCCGTTGTTGTTATAGGCCCCCCAGTCATAAAGAACGTTATTTCTGAAGTCTGCATTCTCTGTACCTGGTGTATTACCCAGGTTTCTAACTCCATCAAACCTTGGAACCCTGCCCTGGCAATGGGCAAATAAATTATGATGGAAGCTTGCATGTTGGCCACCCCAAATTCCTCCATAGCCATGATGTTCATAATCAAGATCACCCGATTCAAGGTGATAAGAATAATTTAAAGGTTCGGAAATAATATTCCACTGAAGTGTAAGACTATCTCCACCGTAAAAGGTACAGGCCTCATCATCACTCCAGCTCATCGTGCAATGATCAATAATAATATGATTGTGATTATGAGATGCATCGTCAAAGGCATCATCATTTCCACTGCCCACTACAAATGTTCCTGTTGGGTTTTCATTCTTATCACCCATTCTAAACCTCATATAACGGACAATGACATTGTTTGCGCTTACCTGAACAGGATAATCTGCAAGGCATATACCTTGCCCTGGAGCTGTTTGCCCGGCAATAGTAGTATTGGCCACCGAAAATTTTAAAGCTGAAGTGAGATGGATTGTTCCGGCTACTTTAAAAATGATGATCCTTGAAGCAGGGCCAACATGTGTGGCTGCATAACGAAGCGTTCCTACAACGTTACCATCGTTCAGTGTATTTACCACGTATACTGTTGGAGGTAATGCTATTGATCCGCGCCCTCCTGTTGTATTTTTTCCTGCCCCTTCTGCTCCTGGAAATGCCAGAAGCTGACTATAAGAATGATAGAAATATATAAGAACAAATAATCCTGTAAAAAATAGTTTCATGCAACAACTTTAGATTACAACTTGAGAAAAATAATGTGACGAGGTTGCACAAAGGATAGATGGATAAAAGAGATTGTAATTTAAAGCCGATCTCGCTTTGATGATGTTAAAGGACGAAGTTTTTCTACGCAAACGATGCCGGGAACGTAACCATTATTTAAACAATAAGGCCATCTCTTCCGAGACGGCCTCTGTTCTAAAGAAAATTAAAAAAATTATCAGTACCCGGGATTCTGAGTTAAATTAAAATTGGCATCTCTTGCCGGCTGTGGTATGGGCATTAACTCCGATTTACCAGTTACAAATCCGGTTGCAAATCTTGACAGTGCAGTTGCGTAAATAGCATTTGCAGTACCAGCCACTCCAAACCAGGTTACCTTTGTGGTATTAGCTGGAGTTGACGTTGGAGCCGGAAGATAAAAGGAATTAGACCATAAAGTTTTATCATCAGCCGTAGAGCTATTTTTGTAATACATGGATTTGGGAAGGTTTGCATAAATGCCTACCTGGTTAGACATATCTGTCAAAGTCTGCTTTGTCTGGGCTAGAGTAGCTGCCAGCAAATTCCACCTGATCAGATCGTACTTCCTAATTCCTTCTCCACCTAATTCTAATGATCTTTCTTTTACAATGGCTGTAAAGAATGTTGCTTTGCTTAATCCTGCAAGATCAACCGTTGCGTCAGCAGTTGATAAGGCTTTCCCAAATCCTCTGCGACGTACAGTGTTAATTGCAGTATAGGCCGCAATTGTTGGCCCATTAATTTCGTTCTCTGCTTCTGCAAACATCAGGAGTACATCTGAATATCGAAGGATCTGCCACTTTAAACCCATATACTGAACTGCATTTGTTGGTAAAATGACTGGATTAGTAATCCAATCTCTTCGATATTTGCCATCATTTATTGCCGTTATCGCTACACCTGTTTTTGTTACTCCGTCTGCATTAACTGTATAGGGCACACAGGTTACATCTTTTCTAAGATCCAATGTATCAAAAAGATAAAAATAGGTTGGGAGCACGTTTATACTTTTATTTCCTAATCCATTTACTGTTGGTCCGTTATAATAACCCAGTTTAGTATCCTCAGCTCCTGATAACCCTATCGCACTTGCCTGGAACATTAATTCTCCCTGAGGATCCGTTACTGCATGACCACATACCTGATCCTTCCAGAGTGCCCTGAAACTTGGATTTAAAGCATGTTGCCCCGAAGTAATAACATCATTGGTTTCATCCCTGGCTATTTGATAATAAGTTAGATAATCAGATTTTCTTTTCATTGTTCCATCCTGTCGTAGAGAATAACCACCAGCAAATAAAGCGACCTTTGCCCTGAGACCCTTAACAGTTCCTTTAGTAAGCCTTTCATCTACTATATCTCCAATCGAAGTAACATCATTACGCCATGGAACCAGGTCTTCCGCGGTTTTTAGATCCGCCAATATATGGGTGTACAGTGTATCCCTGTCTGTGCGTGAAGGAAAAGGATATATCTGTGCCTGAAGATAAGCTGGTTGAAAATGTGAGGGTAGATCGCCCCAATTTATGATTGCTTCTAAATAAAACTGGGCACGTAAGGTTAATGCTTCACCATACATTCTTTGCAGTTGCTTTTTTTGCTGATCAGTTCCACCTGAGTACATAGCCATCTTTGGAATATTATCAATGCAAATATTCGCGAATTCAATTCCCTGGAACAATTGATTAAATGGTGAAGAGAGTTGAGCATTGCTGGGACTTGCAGAATATCTTGCGATATCTCTGCGATCATTATCCGTAGCACCAGTAGGCCCCTGCATTTCATCATTATCTACAGGATAATACAAGCTCAGGCGAATGCCAAATCCCTGGTCACCTACCAGCCTGCTGTAAACCCCGGCTATTGCCTGGTAAGTACTGGCAACATCATTAAAAACAAATTCAGGCCCCACATCAGTAATCGGTTGTTGATTAAGGAATTTTTTACATCCCACCGCTACAAACAGCAATACTACTGATGCTATTATCGCCAATTTATTGAAATATTTATTCGTATTCATATAGTTGTATTTGTATTATTAGAATGATGCATTTACACCAAAAATATAGCTACGACTTTTAGGGTATGCAGAGTAATCAAGACCTGGCGTTAAGGGACTCTGACGTACACTAACTTCAGGATCATACCCAGAATATTTGGTAAGAACAGCAAGGTTATTAGCTGTTACATAGAAACGAAGTTTACTAAAGACTTTGACAATCTTTTTGCCCGGCAGTGAATATCCTAAAGTAATATTATTTATCCGGAGGAATGAGCCGTCTTCTATTGCCCATGAGCTTGGATAAAAAGCACCCGTTCCCTTCAACGGCTGCCATATAGTTGCATTGGCGTTCAAGGCTGCAAGTTGATCAGGAGGAATCCCATATGCTGTGGTTCCGCTTACATATTGTGCAGTTTGCCCGGTTGCTGTAACCACTTTCCATCTGCCTGCCATAATTGCAAGCATATTTGCGTTATTGGTGTAGGCATTGGTAAATTCTATTTTATTGGCATTATAAATATCATTGCCAGAAGAGAAATTCACAAAAATACTCAGATCCCATTGCTTGTAGGTGAATTGCTGGTTCAAACCACCCGTGAATTTAGCTGTAGGGTTACCAATGATAGTTCTGTCGCTATCAAGCGTTACTTTACCATCACCATTCAGGTCTCTGAATTTGATTGAACCAGGTTGAACTGTCCCAATAATATTATTATCATCAACAACCCCGGCTTTCAATGTATATGCCCCGGTACCTGCATTATAATCAAAATCAGTTACCTTATAAAATCCATCTGTCACAAGGCCCCACATTGAACCAACGGGGTCACCTATCCTTTCTATATAGTCAGTTGGCTGACCTGAAACTCCCCAGCTTGCGGCTGGATAAAAGTATTTTTGATTAGGGCCCAATGCTACAATTTTATTTGTATTTGTTGAGATGTTGAAATTAGCGTTCCATGTTAGATTATTCTTTTTCTTTAGAATGATGGCATTTAACTGAAACTCAAATCCTTTATTAGATGTTTCACCCACATTCTGAATTTGAAATGCCCTGCCATAGGTTGGATCAATTGGTACATTTAACAATAGATGGTTTGAACTATTGTTATAATAATCCGCACTAATTGAAATCCGGTTATTTAATAAAGAGAGATCCATACCATAGTTTCGATTAATTGTAGATTCCCATTGCAAATCCCGGTTTGGTATAGATACAGGATAATAAGCTATCACAGCCTGGTTATTCAGCCCGTAATAATAGCTGCCATTGTTTGAAAATGTTGTCAGGTATAAATAATCATCAATCCTGTTATTTCCCACGGTACCAAAGCCAACCCTGAATTTAAGATCATTGATGGCTTTTACATTCTCCATAAAGTTTTCCTGCTTCACTCTCCATGCAAATGAGGCCGCAGGAAAATAACCCCATTGTTTTCCAGGAGCAAACTTAGAGGCCCCATCGGCACGAACATTTACAGAAAACAGGTATTTATCCATGTAAGCATAATTTAACCTGCTGAAAAATGAGAGGCTGGTATACCTCGTTTTATTTAACCTGGGATAACCGGTAAAAGGTACACCCAAATTTGTTTGAGCAAATGCAACATCATGAGAAGTGAAGGTGGGGAAACTTTTAAATACACTAGAGCGGGTTTCTGTTCTAAGATCATATGTTTCTTCACCAACTAGAAAGTCGAAATCGTGTTTATGTTTAAACCCTTTTAGAGAATAGGTGAATACATTTGAATTGGTAATGGTTGTTTTATGTGACGTATCTAATTCTGCAATCGGTTTTTGGGCTCCCTGGATTATTGCTAAAGGAGTTAATGAATCACTGTATAGACGGTCTATTATATCAGTCTGATCATAGCCAAATGTAGATTTGAAGCTCAGGTTCTTTGTTATAGAATAACTGGCATTTGCCGTAATATTGAATACCTCCGTTGACTTCTTACGGTATTCTGAATTTGCGAGCAATATTGGATTAACCAGTATCAATCCGTTTCCGGCATTTGGATCAGAAAGCAGGGTTGAATCAACAGTTTGAGTACCCGATAAATAAGGCCTGTATTTTACTGCATTGCGGAGCCTGTTATAGGCAGTTCCCTGGTCTGATGAAACTCCAGCACCATATACGTCCTGGTGAGTAAACCGGGATGTGATACCTGCCTTCAACTTCTCCGTTATTTTATAGTCAGTTTTGAAATTTAGTAGATGCCTTGTATATTTTGAGTTAATTACAATGGCTTTGTCGCTATTAAAAGTATAGCCAAAATTATAAGTGAGTTTCCTGGAACCACCTGATGCAGAAACATTATGCGTTTGGGTAAAGCCAGTTTGCCCAAATACTTCCTGCTGCCAGTTTACTGCACTCGCATTCTTATAATTAGCCAGGGTATCCCAGGTAGTTCCATAGTTCTTCAAAAATGATGTGCTATCAGTACTATTACCCCTCGATCTTTCCGATTGATATATCACAAAATCATAAGGACTTAAAACATCTAAAGTTTTGGGAAGATTTTTAACCCCAACATATCCATTATAACTTACTACCAGCCTTCCAGGTTTACCACTTTTGGTGGTGATTATGATAACTCCATTAGCCCCTCTGGCCCCATAAATGGCAGTAGCTGCAGCATCCTTCAATACATCAATTGATTGAATATCCTGAGGCGAAATAGCTGAAAGTCCATTTTCTACCTGCACTCCATCAATTATAAATAAAGGTGAATTATCTCCCTGAATAGACATTCCTCCCCTAACCCTTATTCTTATGGTAGCATCTGGCGAACCTTCAGATGTGGTAGCTGTAACCCCAGCTAATCTTCCATTCAAAGCTTCTGCAGCTGAATTAATAGGAATATCTTTCAAATCTTTCGCACCAACAGATGATACAGATGCGAGGAGGTCTTTCCTTCGAACAGTCTGGTAGCCAATAACCACAACATCACTTAGAGTAGAAGCTTCTTCGGACATAGTCACTTCTAAAGAAGTTTGATTACCAACAGTAATTTGTTGTGTTTTGTAGCCTACAGAAGTAAAAACCAATACCACATTATTTTTCTGAGTTATGGTAATGGTGAACCTGCCCTGATTATCTGTACTTACCCCAGTTTTAGTACCCTTAACAGAAACAGAAACCCCGGCAAGATTTTCCCCGGATGTATCCATGGTTACATGCCCGGTAACCTGGCGGTTCTGGCTGATAGCAGTAGTAGCGCTTACTATCAGCATTAAAAAGAAACAAATTTTTAGCTTCATAAAAATCGAGTTAGGAATGTATGCTTAAATAGCAATCGTTTTACAGTTAAAAGAGATAGAAATGCAAAGTAAAGCTGCTTACTACTATCAGGTAATATGGGGGCCAAATAAGAAGGTTGAAAAATAATTTTCACACATACAAGAAATTGTATTGTCTTAGATAACATAGTTAAGCAGCGATTGCACAACAATTCTACATACATTCTTCCGATTAACTATAATCCTATTAACGTTTATTTATGCAATCGTTCCCGATATCGTTTGCAATTTGCATTAGTAAGATGTATATCAGCCAAATAGCCAAAAAAATTACCTACTTTAGGAGTTCCAACGATTCCTAAATTCTGGAATGATGAGATTTGAAACTGTCACAATAAAAGACATAGGAAAGGCACTGAATTTATCAACCTCTACAGTTTCGAGAGCGCTGCGCGGCAGCTACGAGATCAGCAATGAAACTAAAAAATTAGTGCTTGAATATGCAGAAAAAATTAATTACCGCCCTAACCCTATCGCATTAAGCCTGAAAGAAAGAAGGAGTCATTCCATAGGGGTTGTGGTAAGTGAGATCGCAAATAATTTCTTTTCGCAAGCTATTAACGGGATCGAATCTATCGCCTACAACCGGGGTTATCATGTTATCATAACTCAGGCTCATGAATCCCAGGAACGGGAAGCAGTGAATGTGCAACACCTTGCCTCAAGATCCATAGACGGTTTATTGATCTCGCTTTCAAGTGAGACAATAGATCTTTCACACCTGAAAGAGTTGCACGAAAAAGGATTACCCATTGTCTTTTTTGACAGGATTACTGACGAGATTGAAACACATAAAGTAACTGCTGATAATAAGCTTGGCGCTTTCCATGCCACTGAACACCTTATATTCGAGGGATATAAAAAAATCGCCCATATTACCAGCTCTCCATATCTCTCCATTACACGCGACAGGTTGGAGGGATATAAGGAAGCGCTCGAAAAACACAACATTCCTTTTAATATTGGCCTCGTCAAATATTGCAATCATGGTGGAATGATCGCGGAAGAAGTGGAAAAGGCTTTAACAAGCTTATTTACAGGGAAATTAAAACCTGATGCAATCTTTGCAGCGGGTGATCGGATCACCACTGTATGCCTTGGGGTTCTGAAAAAAATAAAAGCAAAAAAAGTAGAAATCGGCTTTACCGGTTTTACCAACACCAACGTTGGTGATCTTTTCGATCCTCCACTTACCGCCATCCGTCAACCAGCCTTCGAAATAGGCCAGGTAGCTACAGAAATGCTCATTCAAATGATAGAGAGCAAACGACCCGTTACTAAATTCGAAACCAGGGTGCTGGAAACAAACCTTGTTATTAGAGAATCGTCTTTGAAGAAGGAGGGTGGTAAAGTTAATAATGCAACTTCAGTATGAGGTTGTCGAACGAAGCGAGACACCTATATCCTTTCCAGGTGCTCCAAAAAAAACGCCTTTTTCCCTCTTGATACCGGGATAACCTTTCCATTATTCATCACCACATCGCCACCATTCCCATTAAGATATTTCTTAACATACTTCATGTTGATGAGAAAACTATTGTGCACACGCAGAAAATTCCTGCTCACCAAAACTTCTTCCACTTCTTTTAATGTTTTCGATATAAGGATAGGCTTTTGTTCAATGAATATAAAGTTGGTATAAGGCCCATCACTCTCGCAATATAACAGGTCGTCAGTATTTATGATGATCAATCCCCCCATGGTTGATAATGCAACAGGCTCATGCGATTTTCTTTCACGCAGCAATCCCATGAGCTTCTCAATATTTCCAGAATCTTTATTGCATTGCTTTTGTGCTTTAAATACAGCCTGGATCAATTCATTTTTATCCACTGGCTTCAGCAAGTAATCCAGGGCACTATGGCGGATGGCCTGGATGGCATACTCATTATATGCAGTCGTAAATATTACTGCAAATTCGATATCATTACATTTTTCAAGTAGCTCAAACCCATTCATCCCCGGCATTTCGATATCAAGAAATAGCAACTGGGGTTGCAATTGACTAATGGCCTGTAATGCAGTAATTCCATCAGAACATTCAGCCACAACGTTTACTTCAGGGCAATGGCGGCTCAACAATAAAGTCAATACGTGCCTGCAATGTTTTTCATCATCTATGATTATTGCGTCCATTGGTTTCATAATTTAAAGTTAGTAATACTCTTGTACCAGTAGGTAAGTTTTGATCATCGGCTAGGTCAGTTACCTCTACCTGTGCATTAACATTATATACACTATTCACGATCGCAAGTCTTTCTGCAGTGATCTTCATCCCATGAGATTTATGCAAGATGGATGGCTTGCTCTTCTGATTTTTTGCCGCTATACGGCCAACTCCATTATCAGAGATTTCGATAAAAAGATCTTTCTCGTTTCTCCAAATCCTTATCGTGATCTTTCCACCTGGCTGTTTCCTGTGAAGTAGCCCATGCCAGATGGCATTTTCTACATAAGGCTGAATAATTAATGGAGGAATAATGACCGTTTCCTTAGAGACCTCGTCACTAATTTCAATATTATAACTAAAGGCATTATCAAAGCGAACAGCTTCCAGTTCGATATAAAGCTGGAGTGCCTTCAATTCGTTATCCAGGATTACCCATTCTGATCTTGAATTATCAAGGATTAGTCTCATCAATCTTGAAAATTTTGTAAGATAGCCGGAAGCATTATCCGGGTCATTTGATAAGATGAAATCGTTGATAGAATTAAGACTATTAAATATAAAATGAGGATTCATTTGAGCACGAAGGGTATTCATCTCAACTTCTGCGATCTTCCTCTCGTAGTTGCGGCTTAACAATTCCTTTTCTTTTCTTCGTTTATAGTTCCACGTTAAAAGATAAAAAACAAGACAGCCTGCAAGGATAAATAAGAGCAAATAGAACCACCACCGATTCCATACTGCAGGAACAATATGGATCTGCAAAGTGGTGGTTCCACTGGATATACCATCGCGGTTATAACATTTAATATTAAATACATATTCCCCGCTATTCAGCTGATGGTAAAGAGCAAGTTGGTCCTTATCAGCCAGTAACCAATCCTTATCTACTCCATCCATCCTGTAATAGTATCTTATTTTGTCATTGAAACTGAATTGAAGTGATGCAAATTCAATCCGAAGACTGTTCTCTTTGTAAGAAAGTG
>JADGPY010000046.1 GCA_017882205.1 Chitinophagaceae bacterium | reverse complement strand
TGATGAGAAGAAATATTTTTTTCATAAACGAAGTTTCGGTGATTAAAATAAATATTTGCTCATACTGCCCATTTGCCTTTCAACTGGTAAGCCAATAAAATAATTAGAATGCCAATACCGAGATATAAAAAATGTAGCCAGTGAGCAGCATGTATTAATATCATCTGAACTACAATCCATCCTGTTATCATGATACCACCCGCGATAGCCCAGTTATAGCGGCTGACATGGTGTTGCATAATATAGAATAAGGCAAGAAGGTTTACACCACCAACGATCGTTGCCAATAATATCCCCGGAATCAGGAAATTATTAAAGGGTGTTCCATCCAGCAGGTTAAGTGGTAAATTCATTAGTCCACCGTTCGGGTTGCTTATCATCAACAAGCCAGAGAGAATTGCCGTAACAGCAATGAATGAGATGAGTATAAATAAAATTGTTTTCATTTTTCGTTATTTTTCCCTGGCATGAACACACATTGATATAATCATTTAATTAATTCTTTTACACTCCAAACGGATATGTCTCCGGAACTTTGTGTCCGTCAGGCTCTATATGCAGTGGATGCAATGCCCTTGTTTCATTTAAATAAATAAAAGCATCATAACGCAACGGTAAAATGGTGGGCACATAATTTCCATATTGCTCATACTGCGGATTATACACGACACCAATGGCCCGGTGACCAATATGATTTTCCATAAACATGTCATTACCTTCAAAATCCTCCATTAGCAATAATTTGTTTTCTTTACCGGCACTATGCAGTAAATATTCCCAGCTTCCTTTTCTTGCTTCAGGCATTTGCATTGCCTGCATAACAGCGCCCCAGCTCCGACCCGCCATCACTGAGCCTTTGTAGGAGCCAAATCCTACCAGCACCACACCTTTATCATTATACTGCATCCTTGCCAGTTCACCGATGTTGAACATCCCTTCATCTACCATATCCGTTGCCCTTGCATCGCCAATATGTGTGTTGTGTTCCCACACAATTACTTTAGAGTTTTCTCCGTGAAATTGTAACAAACGTTCTAACGTATCAGCCATGTGCCTGTCCCGAACATTCCAGCTATGCGAACCACCTTTAATCATGGCACGATAATACTTTTCAGCGTTTACAGTAACCAATGCATTTTGTTCTGCGCTGAAAACATTTTCATAGTCAGAATTGTATTGTGGTAATTTTCGCTGTATCTCTTTCAGCAAATGCACTACTTCATTTTCGCACAATTCGGGAACAAACTGAGATGCTCTTGCATACGATTGACCGTCGTCATTTCTATAAGGTTCAAAACAATGGAATGCTTCTTCAGCAACTTTTAATGCAGCCGGATCTGTTTTTTTCAAATACTGCATAATGCTTTCCATACTTTCCCAAAGGCTATATACATCTAAACCATAAAACCCTGCTTTCTTATTTGCCGACAATCCTTTGTTATGTATTTGTAACCAATCCGCCAGTGCCACTATTTCCCAATTAGCCCACATCCAGGTGGGCCAGCGGTTAAATCCATGCAATACTTTATATGCACTTTTGTTATCTGCATCATAGCCTTTTACAAAACGGTTTAGCCGGTAACAATCCGGCCAGTCTCCTTCCACTGCAATAAAATTGAAACCTTTCTCTTCAATCAGCCGTTTTGAAATATGCATTCGCCATGTATAATATTCATGTGTACCATGGCTTGCTTCGCCCAACATTACAATTCGTGCATCGCCTATGCGGTTTAATAGAGGCTGCAAATCTGCCTTACTTTGTAAAGGATAAGCCCATTGTTTAATGGAGTTCACGGCTTCCCGCTCATCCAATACCATCTCTTTTGTAAAATAGCGTCGCATAATTTTTTATTTTAATGACTGGATTACCATTCCCTCGCACCTTGCTAATCAAAGCAACTACATTTAATACCTTTTTAAAATGTTACTCATCAACCTTTTAAGTGATTGTTGTCAGTGATGTAAAGAATCGCTACCCGTTAAAGAAAGCAAATTAATTTATCAACTTAATCCAATGAGGACTGTCAAGGTTTTTATTGATGGCTGTCATTAATCCCACATATTCTGCCAGTTAGATTTGTAACAATTTAAAAAGAAATACTATGACAGAAAATAATCAAACCATCACCACGCTTCAAAACCTGCTGGATTATGATGCCAGTAAGTTTATCAGTGCAGAAATTCAGTTAAAAAAAAGTTTGCCGGAATGGATAAAGAAAGCCGGCTCCTTAAAACTCAAAACTGTATTGCATAAGTATCTTGATTTTATAGAACAGCATGTACAAAAGATGGAAGGCTTTTTTGAAGAGGAAAATATCAATTCCATCAGTCTTACCAACGGGGTAATGAAGGCATATATTGAAGAAGCAAACGAAAAGATATCTATTTGCACAGATGCAGAAGTAAAAGATGCCTGCCTGCTGGCCAGCATCCAGGCTATCAACCATTTTAAAATAAGTACTTATGGTACTGCTGCAGCATTTGCCCATGCGTTGGGTATGGAAAAACATGGCGCTATTTTTCATGAAGCAGAAGTAAATGAAAAACAAATTGACGACCGTTTATCGCAATTGGCCGAGCATGAGATAAACATCCACGCCAGAACACCTATTGTATTACCTGGATAAAAATGAATAAAATGGATTTTCGTTTTCATAAAGAAGTAAGCATCCCTGTTGGCAAAGTAACCGTACAAGGAGAACTGATTATTCCGTTGAAATCAATGGCAATTATCATTTTTTCACATGGAAGTGGCAGCAGCAGGTTTAGTAAACGCAACCAGATGGTGGCGAAATACCTGCATGGAAGAAATTTCGGAACGTTGTTGTTTGATTTACTTACAGAAGAAGAAGATAAACATTATTACAATCGGTTTGATATTGATTTACTTACCAAAAGATTGGCCGGTGCGACTGAGTGGCTGGAAAAACTTCCCGCTGCAAAAGATTGCCGCATCGG
>JADGPY010000305.1 GCA_017882205.1 Chitinophagaceae bacterium | reverse complement strand
TGAGCATCATCAAGCCAAGGCTTGAAGCAAACGATCTGAATTATGAAACAGTGGAAAGCCAGAAACAGGATATGGGCCGCTCCTTCGGTGACCTAACTAAATTTTTATCCCTGGTGGGATTTATAGCCTTATTGCTTGGCTGTACGGGAGTTGCCAGTGCAGTCCATATCTATGTAAAAGAAAAAGTGAATGCCATAGCCATATTACGTTGCCTCGGTGTAAAGGGTTCAGAGGCTTTTATCATTTATCTCATCCAGATTGTTGGCATCGGTATTATTGGTTCTGTTATCGGAGCGTTATTGGGCATAGTTATCCAGCAGTTTTTGCCATTCATCATCAAAGATCTTCTACCTGTTAAAGTTTCAACACCGCTTTCATGGATGGCCATTTTACAAGGGATGGCCTTGGGAATTATCATTTCTATTTTATTTGCATTGCTACCGCTTGTATCCATTCGAAAAATTTCGCCACTCAATGTTCTGCGTGTTTCGTTTGAGCCGCACCAGCGGGAAAGAGATTCTGTAAAATGGCTTGTATACGCTTTGATCGTGCTCTTTATATTCGGTTTTACTTATATGCAAATGGCGAACGTGAAACAGGCGCTTTCTTTTACCGCCGGTATTATAGTAGCTTTCTTAACACTCATGGGAATGGCCCAGGCACTCATGTGGTTAGTGAGGCGGTTTTTTCCTTCATCGTGGAGTTATTTATGGAGGCAGGGATTGGCTAATTTATACCGGCCACATAATCAAACAGCCATATTGATCAGTTCTATCGGTATCGGCACCGCGCTTATATGCACCTTATTTTTTGTACAATCAACACTGGTCAATCGCTTGTCCTTATCTGGAGGAGCTAATCAGCCCAATATAGTGTTGTTCGATATTCAAAGCGCGCAGAAACAAGGCGTAATGGATCTTGCAAAAAGCTATGGCTTAACTGCCAACGAAACTATACCCATTGTAAATATGCGGTTAGAAGAAGTGAATGGGATCACAGCTGAACAAATAAAAAAGGATTCTACCATCAAACTATCCCGCCGGATATTCAGAAGAGAATACCGGGTTACCTATCGGGATTCGATAACGGCTACCGAAAAAATAACGGCAGGAACATGGAAGGGTAGTGTTGATAGGAATAGCATCCCTGCAATTTCACTGGAACAAAATTATGCCCTAAGAAATAAGCTGCATATAGGCGATACCATGGGATTCAATGTACAAGGTGCTTTAATAAGAACAACAATTGGAAGTTTGCGTGAAGTGAACTGGAAGGGTATGCAAACAAATTTTATAGTTGTATTTCCAAAAGGAGTACTGGAAGATGCCCCTCAATTTCATGTACTGCTAACAAGAGTCCCTTCAGGTGATGTATCTGCACGTTTTCAACAGGCTATGGTAAAGCAATATCCGAATGTATCCATCATTGACCTGGGTCTGGTGCTGCGAGTGTTAGATGATCTTATGGCAAAGATCAGTTTTGTGATCCGGTTTATGGCAGGTTTCAGCATTGTAACCGGTATCATTGTATTGATTGCTTCTGTGCTCATTAGTAAATACCAACGACTCCAGGAAAGCGTTTTGCTTCGCACCCTTGGTGCAAGCCGTAAGCAAATATTTGCCATTACCGCCTTGGAATATTTCTTTTTAGGCGCATTGGCCGCTATTACAGGTATCCTGTTAGCACTTGGATCCAGCTGGGCTTTGGCGCACTATATATTCGATACACCATTTAGTCCTCAGTTAGCTCCTGCACTAATTTTATTTGTACTGGTGTGCATAATTACCGTAGTAACGGGCTTAGTAAACAGCAGAGGTTTATTAAGTCGTTCTCCATTGGAAGTGCTTAGGCAGGATCTGTAAGGGGAGGGGTTTGATAAACAGGCAAAATTAAACTAATGAAATATTTGCGCATTTCTTTGGCAGCACAATTCCTTTTGGCAGTCTACTTTCAGATGATCAATTGGTTCTCCTTAGGTTTGTGGAATTATCAGCCCGGCTCTATTCCTATGTTCAGTTCGATTAGTTCGGGAAAGATACAATGGGGCGATGTGGGGATTCTCTGCGCGTTTCTTCTTCCTTTTCTCCTGTTTATTATCGCATACCGGAGAAGATGGAACTGGTTAATGTGGACAGGAGTTGTTGGCTATTCCGTTTGGCTTTATCTTCAGGTTCAGACGTGGTGGGTGCCATATCTCTTTGGTGCATCTCAGCATTGGCAGGAGATTTATCATCGGGTTTTTGCCCATTCAACCAAAATATTACCATCCTTTGGCAATCATCTCGCACCGGATGCCATGCACCTGACCATCCAACTGTTGTTGATTGTTATAGTTGTATACTCGATCGTTGGACTAATACAAGTACAACGAAGTAATAAGTCGAAATTAAAAGAAATGTAAATGACTTAAAGTGATATTAATACTGGGTTTCAAGATATACTCTGTCACCCATATTTCTCATTTGTAAGCCAGTAAGTAACTCTCTTTGTTAATTCTTTTTTTTAATTAAGCTACCTTCAATAATATGCCAATTTAAGTACAGACCTTTATTTATAATTCACTTCACCAATTATAATGTGGTTTATAATAATGGTTAAAAAATTAAAATATTAAACTATGATAAAAAATAATAATGTAAATATAGATAAGGAAACTATAAGCAAAATTGGCTTAACGCTATCCGATAAACCTATTAACGCTCAAATTGCTCCTAATGCAAGAGTATTCAAATATCCCAATTTAGATAATGTCTTTATAATGGAAAGCGATCTCTATGGCAACACAATGCCTAAAAATTCATGTTTCCTTGCTTTCAATGGCAGCCATGGATTAATTGGAAAACATTTGAAAGTTGAAATCCTTAAGAATGCCAGCGTAGAGGATATTAAAAAAATGGTAGAAAGCAATTCAGAAGGTTGAAAAATTAAAGCTTACGGTGAAATTCAAAACCATTTTTTAAAAAGGGTTTTATGGAACTACGCATTTATTAAAGGATTGAGGTAAACCAATCCTACGCTCAAAATTTAATTATCCTATTACATGATCTTTTAAGAAGGGTTAAATATTACTGATTCAATAATTCAAAAGAACTATGCAATCGTATATCCGCAGAAGATGAACCTATCATAATATCAAAATCTCCTGGCTCTGCAACAAATTCCAACTTCTCATTATAAAATGAAAGTTTTTCTTTAGTTATGTTGAACAAGATGAATTTAGTTTCTCCCGGATTCAAAAATATTTTTTGAAAGTCTTTCAATTCCTTTATAGGCCTTACTAAAGAAGCAACCTTGTCATGGATATATAATTGAACCACTTCTTCACCTGCATATTTACCTGAATTGGTTACATTCAATTTTACATGAAGTATTTCGCCCGGTTTTATTTTTGATTTACTCAGTTCCAGATCTGAATACTTAAACTGTGTATAGCTTAATCCATAACCAAAAGGAAATTTTGGATTTTGCATTAAATCCATATACCCTGTACGATAATAGGCAACGCTGTCATTATACGGAGGTTTCCCGGTGCTTTGGTGATTATAGTAAATTGGAATTTGCCCTATACTTCTTGGAAAAGTGATCGGTAATTTTCCTGAGGGATTATAATCACCAAACAATACATCTGCAATAGCCCCACCCGCTTCTGTACCTAACCACCAGGTATATAAAATCGCGGGAACATGATCAGCTGTCCAATTAAAGACTAATGGCCTGCCTGCATTGATCATTACAATTACCGGTTTTCCGGTAGCATAAATTGCTTTTATTAATTCTTCCTGCACTCCTGGAATATCAATATCAGACCGGCTCCTTGATTCACCACTCATATCAAATTGTTCACCCACACTCATGATCACTACGGCTGATTGCTTTGCAATATTTATTGCTTCAGCAAATCCCGATGTCGATGTATCGTTGACCTCACAACCTTTAGCATATAATAACCTGGTATTGGCGCTTACTTTATTTTTTATTCCCTGGTATTGTGAAATAATTCTAGCTGAATCATCAGGCCACCAGGTACTCCAAAAACCAAGATTTTCCCTTACTGATTTTATATGTGGCCCAATCAATGCAATGGTTTTTATATCCTTTGACAAGGGTAATAATTGATTTTCATTTTTCAATAAAACGATACTTTTTTTCGCAATGTCTCTCGCAGCTTTTATGTTATCAGGATTATTGATTACGTTTTTTTCTCTTTCATTATTAGCAAAACGGAAAGGATCATCAAACAAACCCAATTCAAATTTTTTAATTAAAATTCTTTTTACAGCTTCGTCAATCAATTTCATAGGTATTTTACCCTCTTCCACTAATTTGGGCAATTGTTTTTTATAAATTTGGTCTTCCATATCAATATCACAACCGGCTATTATAGCGCTCAAAGCTGCTCCTTCATCGTCTTTTACATATCCGTGAGCGATCATGTCACCTACCGATCCCCAGTCGCTTACAACAATACCTTTGAAATTCCATTTGCCTTTTAAAATTTCCCTTACTAAATATTTATTCCCTGTAGTTGGGATTCCATTTAAAGAATTAAATGAATTCATAAAAGCGGTGACACCTGCATCAGCAGCGGCTTTAAAAGGAGGAAGATATATGTTCCACAATTCTGGCAAACTCATATCTACTGTATTATAATCTCTTCCCCCAATGGCTGCCCCATAAGCAACGAAATGTTTTGCGGTTGCCATCACTGCATCTGTATCACCCAGTTTTTCTCCCTGGAAACCTTTTACTCTTGCTGCAGCAATTAAGGAACCTAAATAAGGATCTTCACCTGCACCTTCCATAACCCGTCCCCATCGTGGATCACGGGCAATATCAACCATCGGCTCAAATACCCAGTGATTGCCATACGCAGAAGATTCTGTCCCCGCGATGCGTGCTGACTTTTGAATGGCTTTTAAATCCCAACTCGCAGCTTCGGCTAATGGAATCGGGAAAATAAGATGCAGGCCATGTAATACATCATTTCCAAATAATAAAGGAATTTTCAATCTTGATTGCATAGCCAGTTCCTGCAATCCTCTTGTATTTTTTACACCTTTTACATTTAATATGGCACCCACTCTGCCATTCCGGATATCTTCATTTTTAAATTCAGCTGTTATCACAGGTGTATCTGCCAAAAAGTTGCCGGTATATTGATTCAGTTGCCCGATCTTTTCTTCCAGCGTCATTTTCTTCATCAGGTTTTCGACCCTCTTATTATCAGATGCACTCAGTTGTGCAAATGACTGATTGAAAGAAAACAGTAATAAAATCCAAAATAATTTCTTCATAATTTTTATTTAAGCATTTTATCTCATAGGATTAAAATTTCTGCAAATTCCCAGAAATGATCTGGGCAAATCTCTCTTCATAAGCCACTACTTCAAATGTTGGTGTATCTATGAAATAAAATGTTTGATGGGTGATGGACTAATGCAGGTCCATCCTCCATCTACAATTAAACTTTGCCCGGTAATATGCCTTGCCTTGTCTGATACAAAGAATAAAGCTGTGTTGGCTATATCCGTAACAGAAGCC
>JADGPY010000304.1 GCA_017882205.1 Chitinophagaceae bacterium | reverse complement strand
TTTTAACTATGTGTTTTCTAAATGACTCTAAGCCTATGTGGTTATTTTATTTATTTCTTCACAGGTGGCTCCATTACAGTCCCACATTTTTTGCAAGTCCGAAGTTCTTCAGAAGCATAGAATCGCTCCATGATCGGTGGCAATTGTTTAACGATATCCTTTACAAAAGCAAATTCTTCATATAATTTATTGCCACAATTTTCACAGAACCACATAAATGCATCTTTTTCATTTTCCTCATCTTCCCTTACTTTTTCAATCACCAGTCCTACTGAATTTGCAGGCCGTTGTGGCGAATGAGGTGTAAGCGGCGGCAGCAGGAACATATCTCCTTCGTTGAGGGCAATATCCCGCGGTTTCCCATCATCAATAATTTTCAGTACAATGTTCCCTTCAACCTGGTAGTATAGTTCCTCACTTTCATTGTAGTGATAATCTTTTCGGGCATTGGGTCCACCTACAATCATAACAATAAAATTCTTTGCATCTTTATAAACACACTGGTTGCCTACGGGAGGCTTTAGCAAATGACGGTGTTCATCGATCCATTTTTTTAAATTGAAAGCTTCTGCTATTGGCATAACTGGTATTTTTGGAATGAAGATTTAAAATACAATTTTTTTGTTGATTGCCTACCTTTAATCATGCAACTAACTGTTCCATACCACCTGGAAAACTATATTGGTGGAAATTTTATTGGTCCTTTAAGTGGTAAGTTCATTGATAACGTCAACCCTGCCACTAATGAAGTTTATGGACAAATTCCTGATAGTAATGAAAGAGATGTGAATATTGCTGTTCTTGCAGCAAAAAAAGCATTTCCTGCCTGGAGTAGAGCATCTTCCGAAAAACGGTTTACCATCCTTAACAAAATTGCTGAACTTATAAATCAGCATCTTGAAGAACTTGCCCTTGCAGAAACAAATGATAATGGTAAACCCCTTTGGTTAAGCAGGAAGGTTGATATACCCAGGGCATCCTCAAATTTTCGCTTCTTTGCAACCGGGATTATGCACTTTTCCACTGAAAGCCATTCAATGGAAGACAAGGCCATCAATTATACCTTGCGCCAGCCAATTGGGATCGTGGGATGTATTTCTCCATGGAATTTGCCCTTATACCTATTTACATGGAAAATTGCCCCTGCACTTGCATCTGGCAATTGTGTGATCGCAAAACCTTCGGAAGTAACCCCGGTAACAGCATTTCTTTTAGGAAAGATCTGTAAGGAAGCAGGTTTGCCTGATGGAGTATTAAATATATTACATGGAACAGGACCTTCCTGCGGTGAAGCAATTGTAAAACATCCGGCTATCAAAGCCATTTCCTTTACTGGCAGCACAAGGGCAGGTGCACAGATAGCTTCCATTGCCGCCCCTCAATTTAAGAAGCTGTCTCTTGAACTGGGAGGTAAAAATCCAAATATCATTTTTGAAGATTGCCATTGGGAGAAAATGATGAAAACTACCCTGCAATCATCTTTCTCAAACCAGGGAGAAATATGTTTATGTGGTAGCAGGATATTAATTCAAAGTTCAGTGTATGAAAAATTTAAAGAGGAGTTTGTTAGAAAAGCGCAGCAACTGGTGGTAGGTGATCCGTTGGAAGAGAGCAGCCAGCAGGGGGCAATTGTTAGTAAAGTGCATTTTGATAAAATAATGGGCTGTATAGAAACAGCAAAAAGAGAGGGTGGTAGAATATTAACCGGGGGTAATGGGATAACATTAGATGGTCGTTGTTCCAATGGATTCTTTATTGAGCCAACTGTAATTGAAGGACTGGGTCCGGATTGTAAAACAAATCTTGAAGAGATCTTTGGACCTGTCGTTACATTGCAAAGTTTCGAAACAGAAGAGGAAGCGTTGCATCTTGCTAATGCCGGTACCTATGGACTGTCGGCCACCATCTGGACTCAGGATGTAAGCCGGGCCAATCGAATAGCTGCAAAAGTTGAGAGTGGTATCATATGGGTAAATTGCTGGTTGCTACGCGATCTTAGAACTCCTTTTGGAGGGATGAAAAACAGTGGTGTTGGGAGAGAAGGTGGATGGGAGGCTTTGAGGTTTTTTACTGAGGCAAAGAATGTATGTATTGAGTTATAAATTAAAATAGTATGGAAGACAAAATTATTTATACAACAAATGCAGCCAAACCACTTGGATCATATCCACATGCACGTAAGGTTGGAAATTTATTATTTCTATCAGGAATAGGTTCACGAGGTCTTGATAATTCAATACCCGGACTACAAACAGATGATGAGGGGAATAAAATAAAATATGATATTGAAGCAGAATGTCATTCAGTATTCGCAAATGTAAAGGCCGTATTGGAAGCAGCTGGAAGCAACTGGAAAAATATTATTGATGTGACAGTTTTTCTCACCAATATGAAAGATTTCCCTGTCTATAATAAAATTTATGCCGACTATTTTAAAGATGTGCAGGCATGTAGGACTACAGTGGAAGTGAAAAGTTTGCCCTCACTCATTTCCATTGAATTGAAGGTGATAGCAACTATTTAAAAAAATATTTACAGCAATTATGAGATATGAAAATTCGCTGGAATTTGCCCGACAACAGGACCAGGAAGACACACTTAAAGAATTCAGGAAGAAATTTTACATTCCTATTTTAGGTGGCAAGCCGTCTATTTATTTTACTGGCAATTCTTTAGGCTTGCAACCCATTAGCACACAGGATTATGTGAATGATTTTTTGCAGGACTGGGCAAACTTTGGTGTAGAAGGCCATTTTCATGGCAAAACTCCCTGGCTATCTTACCACGAACTATTCCCGGAAAAATTATCAAAGCTGGTAGGGGCACTGCCTGAAGAAGTGATTGTAATGAATCAGCTAACCGTTAATCTTCATTTATTACTCATTACTTTTTACAGGCCATCCACCAAACGCTATAAAATTATATGCGAAGGAAAAGCTTTTCCTTCCGATCAATATGCTCTGGAGTCGCAGGTTAAATTGCATGGATTAAAACCAGATGATACAATCATAGAATTAGAACCACGCGAAGGGGAGTTTTCACTGCGGACTGAAGATATTGTTGAAGCAATAAAAAGGCATTCGAATGAATTGGCGGTAGTACTATTTGGAGGAGTAAATTATTATAGCGGAGAGGTAATGGATATGAAACCCATTACTCATGCAGCCCATGAGGCGGGTGCTTATTGTGGATTCGATCTTGCCCATGCTATTGGAAATATTGAATTGAAACTGCATGAGTGGGAAGTTGATTTTGCTTGTTGGTGCAGTTATAAATACCTTAACTCCGGTCCGGGGGGGGTAGCAGGTGCGTTTATCCATGAACGTTTTATCAGCGATAGCTCTTTGCCGCGGTTGGCAGGTTGGTGGGGCCATGAAAAAGCTACAAGGTTCCAGATGGAAAAAGGATTTAAGCCAATACTCACTGCCGAAGGCTGGCAACTGAGCAATGCACCGGTGTTGAGTATGGCAGCTCATAGGGCTTCCATCGATATTTTTGATGAAGCAGGCATGGGTAACCTTGCAATTAAATCCAGGAAGCTGACTGGTTATTTATTCTACATCCTTGATCAGGTGAATGAAGCAGATGATTCGAAAAATCTTACCATCATTACTCCCAGGAATGAAAATGAACATGGATGCCAGGTTTCTATTCTGGTAAAAAAAGGAGGAAAAGAATTGTTTAATGAATTACAGAAGAATGGCGTTATCGCCGATTGGAGGGAGCCGGATGTTATTCGGATAGCTCCGGTGCCATTGTATAATACCTTTGAAGACGTATACAAGTTTGGACAAATTCTTAAAGCTGGGCTCAATGCCGTGAGGCATATTCCCGAAGGGAATAAATATTGGTAGAAAAAAAATATAAATCTCGGATCAAATGCATATTCCCGCAGGGAATAAATATTAGTGAATGCCTTTAGGCATTAAATATTGGTAGAATATTATGAATAAACAAATAACCATAATAGGCGCAGGCCTCGTTGGCTCATTGCTATCAATTTATCTTTCAAAAAAAGGATATAATGTAAAAGTATATGAACGTCGCGGGGATATGCGAAAAGAGGCCATTAGCGCAGGCCGATCAATTAACCTGGCCCTAAGCGACAGGGGGATCCTTGCACTCGAAGAAGCTGGAGTTATGGAAGATATAAGGCCATTATGTATTCCCATGCATGGCAGGTATATTCATAAAGTGGATGGCAGCACTGCATTTCAGCCCTATGGTAACAGGGGACAGTTTATTAATTCTGTTTCCAGGGCTGGGTTGAATGCAAAATTGATGGATGTTGCTGAAGCTCATGGGGTAAGAATTTCTTTTATGCAAAAGTGCAATGGTATTAACTGGAAAAGGAATGAGATTGAATTAGAAGACCTGTTATCACACGAGAAGCAGCATACTCCTGCAGGTATTATTTTTGGTTCGGATGGTGCTTATTCAGCAGCAAGGTTATCACACCAGTTCAATATAGAAAGGTTCCAATATAATCAATGGTATATTGATTTTGGCTATAAGGAACTTACAATATCCCCGGGCGCGGGAGGTAAATTCCTAATGGAAAAGAATGCATTACATATTTGGCCTCGCGGTAATTATATGTTGATTGCATTACCCAATATTGATGGAAGCTTCACCTGTACTTTATTCTTTCCGTTTGAAGGTAGCCCTTCTTTTGAATCACTTGGCTCGATAGAAAAGGTAAAAGTGTTTTTCAGAGAAACATTTGCTGATGTAGTTCCAATTATGCCGGGGCTTGAGGTAGATTTTTTTCAAAACCCTACCTCTTCGCTGGTAACGATAAAATGCTTTCCATGGGTACACGAAGATTCATTTGCATTGATTGGAGATGCAGCTCATGCCATCGTTCCCTTTTTTGGACAGGGTATGAATTGTGGTTTTGAAGATTGTTCCGTTTTAAATGCACTGATTGATAAGTATGACGGAAACTGGAAAAATATCCTGGAACAATACCAGCAATTAAGAAAACCTGATGCTGATGCCATTGCAGATCTTGCTATTAATAATTTTGTTGAGATGCGTGATAAGGTAGGAGATGAACAATTTTTATTGCAGAAAAGAATCGAAGCTGATTTTAGTAATAAGCATCCTGACAAATGGACACCTGCCTACTCGCAGGTAACATTTAGTCCACATATTCGATATAGCGAAGCACTTTCCAGCAGTACAAAACAAGAAGAAATAATGAAGGAGGTTATGAAGTTGGATGATCTCCCAGCTAAATGGAATAGCTCTGAAGTTGAAAGTATGATATTAGAATTACTTGCAAAGAGAGGTTAAAGCTCAATCTTACATTAAACAAATCCGCCAAGTGTATAAAATGCCATATTACAATGAAGCTGATCCGGAGATAGTTCTAGCTTTCATGAAAGAATATTCTTTTGCAGTGGTTACAGGCATTGCAGATACATACCCGGTTGCATCGCACCTTCCTCTTGATGTTCGGGAGAAGGATGGTAAAATTATTTTTACCGGTCACATGATGAAGAACACCGATCACCACAAGGCTTTCATGAATAATAATAATGTACTTGTAATATTCAACGGCCCTCAATGCCATATAAGCGCCA
>JADGPY010000303.1 GCA_017882205.1 Chitinophagaceae bacterium | reverse complement strand
GTAGCAGAAAAGAAATTGACAAAAAGCGAGGTTTTAGTTTTAAAAAGAAATTGTCATCTTTTGAATAAGGAAATTTCTTTATCCATAACCATAACACTCTTTTAAATAAGGATATGTTTATTGTTATTGAAATATTATGAGAAAAACTTTAGTAAGTGATGATATTTCAGGACAAAACAATCCCTCAAGAATGCGCTGGACAATGATTTCTTTTGCTTTTGTAGCAACTATATTGAATTATTTGCACAGATTATCATTTACTTACTTGACTGCTAATGGATATTTACGGGGAATTATTCCTGATGATGCATTTGGTTATATAGCATCGGCATTTTTCATAGCTTACATGATTTCCAATGCCTTTTCAGGCTTTGCTATTGATAAACTGGGCACACGTATTGGTTATTCTTTGGCAATGGGGTTTTGGACTACTGCAGGAATACTGCATGCTCTGGCAATGTCTCCTTTTCAATTTGGGTTTTTCCGGTTTTTATTAGGGATTGGCGAAGCAGGAAACTGGCCAGCTGCAATAAAACTTACTTCTGAATGGTTTCCACCAAATGAACGTTCTACTGCCTCTGGAATTTTCAATAGCGGAGCTTCGATCGGAGCTGTCGTGGCCCCGCCTTTAATTGGATGGTTGGGAACTACCTATGGCTGGCAAATAACATTCGTGGTTATTGGAGTACTGGGTTATTTATGGTTGGCTTTTTTTTGGTTCACTTATTATACACCAAAAAAGGTTGTTAAAGAGGCAATGGCACGAACTATACCTCTTTTAAAATTACTGAAAAACAGGTTTGTTTCCGGGCTAACATTATCCAAGGTTTTTATGGATCCTGTCTGGTATTTCATAACTTTTTGGATTGGCCGATATCTTGCCGACGTCTATGGATGGAATCTTGCTAAAATAGGATGGTTTGCCATGTTTCCTTTTATTATATCAGATTTTGGAAACATTTTAGGCGGATTATTTACACAATTAATAATTAAAAAAGGAATTGAAATCCCCAAAGCACGGAAAATATCTGTTGGCATTTTTGGGTTAATTATGGCATTATCGTTGTTATTGGGGCCATTAGTTATAACTGGACCTTCAGATGCGCTGATTGTATTGGCTATTGCAGGTTTTGGATATGCGGCATATACAGCTAATACTATGGCATTTCCGGCAGATGTAGTACCAAAAAGCGCTACAGCTTCAGTATGGGGTGTTGCAAGTGTCGGAGCCGGCTTAGGTGGTGTAATTTTCCAGTCAGTATCAGGCTTAGCAATAAAAAATCTGTCGACTCATTTTAATTATACATTAGCATATAACGCTGTTTTCATAGGATATGGACTTCTGTCTCTCATAGGATTATCTTTCGTGCTTTTTTTAACGGGTCCACTTGTTCAGAACAAAGAAATGCAGGCTTATGTTGAAAAAAGAAAGTAATGGTCATGACGCAAGAATCTTGATAGCAAATAATTACTGATAAGTTTACTTACTGTAAAAAATTTAAAATGAAAAAAGGTATTTTATTAATTTTCTTCGTTGCAGCAATCTGTGGTTTTGCATATGGGCAAGAATCAATCCCTGCAATGAACTATAAGTTACCCAAAAGTGACGTTCATTACATTTGTGTTAAAGATTGGATCGAAGACAATATTGACGCCGACTATCACCATCCTACACAGGCCACCATTGAGGCATTCCGTGATATAAAGTTCGGGGTACGAATCCATTGGGGATTGTACTCGATCACTGAACAAGGGGGCGAATCATGGCCATTTTTGAAGCTTTCAAATGGAAAGAAACAAGCTTACCAGGAGCTTTACAAAACCTGGAATCCAACTGGTTTTAATGCTGAAGAATGGATGAAGCTATTCAGTGAAAATGGTATTAAGATGTTTGCCATAACTACTATGCACCATGAAGGTTTCTCCATGTTTGACACCAAAGCCAGAGTTAAAAAGAGGGTCAACTGGATTGCACCCGGCGGACCTGCATTGGAAGATTGCGACCTGGCTTACAGTATTATGGAAACACCCTTCCATCGGGATATAATTAAAGAACTTTGTGATGCCGGGCATAAATATGGTATCAAAATAGATCTTTATTACTCGCATCCTGATTGGTACAATGCCGATTTCAGACCTTATAACTATCACCCGTTACAGATACCTGATGATAAAGAACATCCAGAACTTTATGGCAATGCAGTACGGGAACCATACATTATTGTACCAAACCCAACTCCTGATGAGGAGGTGCGGATGATGGCATATCATCGGGAACAACTTACCCAATTACTTACCAATTATGGGAAAATTGATATGATCTGTCTCGACCAGTGGTTGGGAAAGAAAGTGTGGCCTCAAATGCGCCAGGAAATGAAAGATTTTCGCAAAATACAGCCAGAGGTTATGTTTCGCGCCCGAGGTATTGGTAATTATGGTGACTATTATACACCTGAAGGATTTATTCCGGGTAATCGGGACAACACTGATATGCCATGGTTTGTAATTTATCCTTATGGCAAATCTTTTTCGTATGTTAAAAATGATGATTTCAAGGGAGTTGCGTGGATTATCAGTAGCCTTACCGATATTGTTGCAAAAGGTGGCAACTTCATGCTGGGGATCGGCCCCGATGCCACAGGTCGATTCGACCCTAATGTGATTCAGGCAATTAAAGAGACGGGAGCCTGGTTAAAAGTCAATGGAGAGGCTATTTACGCTACACGTCCTCGTGAGGGAGATCTTTGGAAGGAGGGGGATACAATCCGCTACACTAGTGTCAAGGACAAAAAGACCATTTATGCCATTAGTCGTGGTTGGCCGGGTCAGATGCTCGTACTAAAAACACTGGAGCCGAAAAAAGATTCCGAAATTTATATGTTGGGTTGGGCAAAGCCTTTAAAATGGGAATGTAATAGGGAGACAGGTTTGAAAATTTTACTTCCTGCAGAATTGCAGGAAGAGTCGAAACGACCTTGTAAAATGGCATGGAGTTTTAAGATAGTAGCATTAAATTAATTGATATTCGTGCATTTTTAAGGGGATAAGTGTCAGTTACCAGCAAGGACAAAACAAACGCTTATACAGCCAGACGGTCCAAATCAGGTATGGTCTTTTTAACTGACCCTACTTGTTTCAGCCATGTTTCAGCCAGTACAAACAAAAAAGCCTCGATATTGTTGTATATCAAGGCTTTATTTGTTTTTTATGGTTGACCCACAGGGGCTCGAACCCCGACTCTTCAGAACCAAAATCTGACGTGTTGCCAGTTACACCATGGGTCAGTTTACTATCAAACGAGATGCAAAATTAGAATTTTTTTTTGAAAATGACGACAACAGGATAACCCGATTCATTGTTGGAGGATGATCTTAAATCGATCCCGTCATGATCTTCATGCATACGTCCCTGTTAATCTCATGCAACTCAACTATAACAAAAGGGCATTCTATGAGTGACCGAAGGATGAAACCCAGTTCGCACAGATCATCATCTCCCTGTTCATAATACCAGGTGATCCGGACATTTTTTCCCAATTCCTTCATTTTTGTCAGCTCTTTCAGCAGAGCGTAGATCCATTTTGTGGAACTGGTATTAATATATTCAAATCCGAGAATGATGATTGTCTTTTCAAAATAATCCTGTGAATACTTTGATACCCATTCAAGAACCGGTTTGTACAAATCTCCCGGATTTTCAGTTATAGACCTCCCCATAATAAAAATCCTTCCCGGCTCCAGAATT
>JADGPY010000302.1 GCA_017882205.1 Chitinophagaceae bacterium | reverse complement strand
TGTATGAAATAAGTAAAATTAAACTTGCCATCCGATTCAGCTTGCCATCCCGTATCCACACGATATACATATCCAGTGTCGGTACGATATAAGATAATGGTTCTTACAACATGAATTCCCCACGGATAAACAAGGCTGCGCACCTGTATCACCTCGTGGGCTGTTCTACCAATAAAAACGTCAAATTTGGTCTGGCTGGTTTGAGCAATCTCCGCATTCGGATTAAACCAATTACTGAAAGTGCTTGCCCCATAGCCACTGAAATCGATCCTTGTTATTGGAACTCCCCTGCTGGTGATAATGGGTGCTTTGGGCGTAAACTCAGTATTAAAAATTGCAGAAACGCTTTCTCCCAATGTGCCGGCCCCTGCAGGGCTTCCACTTGCATCCAGCACATTCGCCAATTGAATGGTTGCCCCATTAAACATTGGATATTGATCACTGCTTAATTTACCCGCATTAAATTGTACCTGGATGCCACCTCTAATATTGTTGCTGAATACCGGCCTGTTCCCTTGTATGGAGGGCGGATTGGGTTTCTGCTTGTTTTTACTAAGGGCCGCGAGTGCTTTTAATCCAAATGGCAGCGTAAAATAAGATAGGGTAAGATTGTTTTTTTCTTCATTATATCTGTCAATGATATCTTTTATTACTGGCTTTGGTGCCAAAGGCACATATTGTATGCTATTGTTGGTGATCCTGGTAGGCCCTCCATCATCCGGGTAAAAATTCATCCCTGCAGGTGGATCGCCATTTATTTTTTTAGGCGTAAGGTTATGTACAGGCTCCCAGGCAATCTGTGGCAGGGCAAAGCTTCGCACAAACAGGCTGGGTGACATCATTTGTACTTGTTCTATCTTAAACGGTACACTATACAAAGATTGTAATTGGTCGCTTGTGGTTTCCACACCAAACTCTCTTGAAACAACCAGCGAACTCCGGTCGCTGCTAAAGTGGCCAAAGCTAACCCCCATTTGGTTGGCGTGACTGCTTACGTCTACCAATGCAAAATCGTCAAGGAAATAACCATCGAAGTACCTGCTCCAGTCATTCTCCTGGCGTGCCTTCATCATTTGCTCGCCAGTGGCATTAACAGAACTTAGATTCGATAAACCACTGTTAGCCGTGCCAGCCGATTCTAAAATATTACTGATTTGATTTGTACCCTGATTAATAGAATAAGGAAGCAGATGAAAACTGCTATTCACATCATCCGGCAGGTTGGGACCCCTCACACCCCATTTTACCTGGCAAAGCAATACCATGATTGGGATGTGGATCTTAATATTGTCAGTTAGTTCGTAGTCTTTAAAATGTTGAAATATGGAAACATTCGCCGCATAAGGGTCAGGCAGCATGGGGATATATTTGTATATGCCCATTGACAAATACAAATTCCCAATTACGATTTTATTCCAATCCATCGCAAGCTCGCCAAGGAGAAAACAACCCACGACCGATGTAGTGGTAAATAATGCATTCTCCAGGGCTATTGCTGAAAGAGGAAGCTCGAAAGGGTTAGAAGGAGGTCCAGGCACAAAATTGTCCTGCAATAAATTACTATCATATAAAATAATGGTTCTTTGCTTTTCAAAAGCGATAAGTGAGAAAAAGGAACCTTTGGTATTAACCGGGAAAGGTCTTGCTGATACATCAATTGGCCTATCTACTTCAACAGATGAATCAACTACTGCATTTACTATTTCATAACCATTTACAGTTGAAAAAAACTGGAGGGCGAACTGTTTGCCAAAATCAATTTTGACTGTGGATGCATATGGATTTTTCTCATCCTTCCAAAGAGTAAAGTTTTGCCTGCAATAAAAATTCCCCGCTACAGTAGTTCCCAAAGCAATTCCTTCGGGTTGTGCCACCACCAGGAAAGTATTTAAATTGACAGCTCCATTTAGTAATCCACTCCAGGATGCAGATAGTCCGGGGGCACATAAAACCGCTAAACCTCCAATGCCAGCGGCCGGAAGAATATTAGTAAGATCAAGAGTTGCACTTGGTAATTCCCAGGATGATTCTAATATTTTACCCCGCCCTGATAAATGTGCAAATGGAGAAAGTGATTTATTGATGATAAAATCTTGTTCCGAGGCTACTAATGGAATAAAGAGCGATAAAAAAGTGCCTATATATGTCCCGGCAGAATGATTCCATTTAAACGAACAAGGTTGATTAAACAGGTTCCACGAGGCATCAGAAATCACATTCAACTGGCCAGCAGACCCTTGAAATTGAAATTCGAATACACTGGGCAGATGATAGTTTGCAGCCCGGGCATCCGCTCCATAAGGGCTGGCTGGATCTGCATCTGTAACCACCTGCTGTTTAAGTTTTAATTTTACTGTTACTAAGGTAGTTGGGGTTATGGTGGTTTTACCGCCTGTTATCACTGGCGAAATACTTAGATCTATTGTTCCTGATTCAATGGTTAACCCTGTGTAGTTACCCATCGGAGCATTAGAGGCAAGTATTTGTGAGCTGATCCAGATGCTGCTATTTCCTGTTAATACAAAATGTTTTTCAACTGGAGCAAGCAGGGGGGTATTTTCTCCGCTCCAATACTTGCTAACATCAATATTAAAAAGAATCGCAGGGTTTGAGGATCCGGTATCATATAAAGCAACCAATTTTTCAACTTTAAAGAAATCAAACCAAACTCTTCTACCATCAATATTAATAAGAGGCCCTATTGTTTTAGCCACCGCTGCTCCATTAGCCCAGGAAGGCACGGATCTTTGAGCCCGGATACTACGAACTGGAGATTCTCTTTGAAACACTTTAAACTCCTTTGTGGAGGATAAGCTGGCAACCTGATCGCTCACCCTGGAGATCTGCGTTTGCAAGCCTGGTGACAGCTCCGTTAAAGTAGCAGGAACGATATTCTCAAATAAAAAGGAGGGGCTTTTTATTTGTGGCAGCTCTGCAATTGTAGGCAAAGAAGTTTCAAGCATCTGAAACAAGGCAGCCTTATTTTTTTTGTCTTCAGGAGTTTCAGTTTGCAGGCTGACTTGTAAACCTGCAATCCACGCAACCAGTGGGTTTTGTTCTGTCATACATGTTTTTTTATTAGATTTCAGGGAGGGAGGGAAGACGGAAGTATCTGAATACTAAACTAATATATAAAATTCTTTTCTGCAAAGAAAATAATGAGATACTTCTCGCCAGGCGAGAAAGATAAAGATGCCGCGATGTTTCCTGTACCAAAGGTCCAGGATAATTATCATGAGCAAGGGAATGCTATAGCTAAACCTGGTGTCGACAAACGGGCAAAAGCTTTTTAGCTGAATTAACCTGGTTTTTAACTGGGGGAAAAAAACTGGAAGGATAATGCAAAAATCAACGAAATTTTGTACTTTCATATTGATATTATAGACATTTATGGATGGGAAATGAGTAAGGAATTCCTTCTTGTTCTATAACATTATCTTGTTTTTAGTTTTTAGTATTATGTAACCTAATATTTAAAAAATTGAACTCTCCCCCACTCAATTCTTCATAGCCCGCTTTTTGTAATTACATCGAAATTATCCTTTAACCTTAATAAATACTAAACCAATGCACACAAAAATAAAATGGATGATTGATCCAGTACACTCCGAAATTGCTTTTAAAGTAAAACCTCTTATAATCCCCAATGTAAAGGGTGTATTCAAGGAATTTGAAGCAAGTATTTACACAATAGGCAGCGATTTTATGACTGCTGAAATTGATTTTTGGATGAACCCCGCTTCCGTTGACACGGGTAATGCTAACAGAGATGAACACATAAGAAGTGAAGACTTTTTCGATGTGGAACATCATAAAGAAATTACTTTTACTTGTAACACATTTGAGACGGTTGACAACGATGGCAGTTACGAAATGTATGGCGATCTTACGATTAAAGGAATTAAGAAACGTATTGAGCTTAATGTTGAATTTGGAGGTGTTATTAAAGACCTCTGGGGAGCTGAGAAAGCTGGTTTTACCATTAATGGAAAAATCAATCGGAAAGATTGGGATTTGAATTGGAATACATTATTAGAAGCCGGTGTTCTGGTTAGTGAGGAAATACGGATCAGTTGCGAAGTACAATTATTGAAAGCAAATGAGGAGCCAGTGTTTGTGGAATCAGCAAGAGCAATCAACAATTAAGGAATAGCCAATAAGGGCCGGCATTTGCAAATCTACCCGATAAGGTCTTTTGCAAAACCATCTATTGCCTGGATCCTCGCTGTATTAATTTTATAATAAATAAACTTCCCATCTCTTTGAGTTATAACAATCCCTGACTTACGTAGTATAGCAAGATGCTGCGAAACAACAGATTGTTCGAGACGAAGTTTTATATAAATTTCAGTGACCGTAACCTTCTTTTGTTCTGCTATTATACTAATTATTTGTTGTCGAAGTTTATGATTTAATGCCCTTAATATAAGAGATGCTTTTTTAATATTATAATAATCAATCTGGAGCGGATTCTCATTTTCTTTCTCCTCTCCCCGATTTTCTTGATGCCGGTTTGACTCGGAAAATAACATAAATATTAATTTTATTCAACCATTTTTGTGAATGAAATAAATGGCTTCTTTAAAGATAGAAAAAAGATACAAGTCGAAACAATAAAATATCAACTTTCAAAATCTGCCGGTAGGGTTTTGAAATTGAATGCTAAGTGGTTGATTGAAATAAGTCTTCGCATCACCTTTTATATAATGTCGGGAGTTCACCAAAGTGGAAGTAGTTGTTTAACATGGAATTAGTTTATATTAACTTTATAAATATTCGATATTACTGCGTTTATGGCTTATCTTACTAATTATTATTCAAGAGTTTCTTTATTCGAATTGGCTTAATTATCTTCGCTTATTTGATTACGTATCATTGATACCCTATAACTACTCTTTTAAAACAGTCTAATGTTGACAGCAGAACCCCACCATATTATCGCTATTGGCGCATCTGCTGGTGGACTGGAAGAGATAAATTCTTTTTTTGATCATACTCCTATAGATGGAGTTTCGTATGTAATTGTGCAACATTTATCCCCTGATTTTAAAAGCAGGATGGTTGAATTGCTGGCCAAGCACAGTAAGCTTGTAGTTAAGGAAGCTGAAAATGAAATGATAGTAAAAAGCAACCAGGTATTCCTTATCCCTAACGATAAGTTCATGACAATACGTGATTCCAGGCTCTATCTAACGGATAAAGAAAATGTTCAGGGTCCCCACCTTACTATAAATAGATTTTTCAATTCTCTTGCGGCGGATAGTGGCAATAAGGCAATTGGCATAATTCTTTCCGGGTTAGGCGCTGATGGCACTGAAGGTGTTAAGGCTATTAAAAAAGCTGGCGGAATGGTGATAGCCCGCAATCCGGAAACAACAGAATTTGGAAGCATGCCTTCCAACGCCATCGCCACAGGCTTGGTAGATTTTATTTTGGAACCTGCATTAATGCCCGACACGATTGAAGAATATGTAAAACACGAAGGACAAGTCTTCTCTGATAACAAGGATGATGAAAAAAATCTTACAGCGATTATTGAATTAATAAAAGAACAGTCGCCACTTGATTTTTCAGACTACAAACAATCAACAATACTCAGAAGAATTAAAAGAAGAGCTGCCTATAATAATTTTACCAGGCTGACAAGTTATCTGGATTTTTTGAAGTCAACGCCCGCAGAAGTAGAGGCCCTTACCCAGGATTTCCTTATTAGTGTTACATCATTTTTTAGAGATAAAGAAGCTTTTGACATTATAAAAAGTAAAATATTCCCTTCCATACTCGAACAGCTTACTCCGGCAGAAGAACTAAAAATGTGGGTGGCCGCTTGCGCTACAGGAGAAGAAGCTTATTCTCTGGCTATACTTATATCTGAGCAATTAACGGGCAATTTTAAAGATACCGTGGTGAAAATATTTGCTACGGATATTGATACCATAGCATTGGTACATGCAGGCAAGGGAATTTATAATCAGGATATAACAAAGGATGTTTCTCCTGAATTGATTGAAAAGTATTTTTTAAAAGAAGGGAACAATTATAGGGTAAAGCCAGAAATACGCAAGATGGTGATTTTTGCAAAGCATGACCTGGTGAAGAATCCGCCATATTGTAATATGCACTTTATTAGCTGCCGCAACTTGCTTATTT
>JADGPY010000301.1 GCA_017882205.1 Chitinophagaceae bacterium | reverse complement strand
TTAAATATGTAAAATGTGGTATCTCTGTTAAAGATGGCGGTCACTTTATGACCGTAAATAAGGCTAAGGAGTTAAGTGCAATAATCAGGCAATTACTATAAATAATTAAACTAACATCCAACTTATGCTGGCAGGATTAGGAACGGACTTAACGGAAGTTGAACGCATAGCCGAAAAAATAAATAAAAGATCCGGTTTCAGGGAGATGGTGTTTTCAAAAACAGAAATAGCTTATTGTGAATCAAAAACCAATAAGTTTGAGCATTATGCCGCACGTTTTGCTGCTAAGGAAGCTTTTTTTAAAGCCCTTGGAACCGGCTGGCTTGAAGGAACGCATTTTAATGAAGTTGAAATAACAAATGATGAGTCCGGTAAACCTACCCTGGTTTTACTGGCCGAAACCAAAAAAACGCTTTCTGCATGGGGGATAAGTAGAATTTTGGTTTCTTTGTCACATCTTAAAACCATTGCTTCGGCAGTTGTTATCATTGAAAAATAATATGAGTACTTCGGGAACAGCTTCTATATCAAAAGATAAATCAACCATATTACAGGAACAAAAACTGCAGGAATTACTGTTTTATCTTAGCATACACTCACCTTTTTACCGGGAACTATTTGCCAATCACCAGATTGATATAGCCGAAATTAAAAAGTTTACTGATATGTCTGCCCTGCCAACTACCAGTAAAGAGGATCTTCAGCAACGTAATAATGATTTTTTATGTGTAAACACGGATAAGATCATCGAATATACATCCACATCAGGAACATTAGGCAGTCCGGTTACCATTGCACTTACTGAAAATGATTTGAATCGTTTAACAACTAATGAATATAATTCTTTTGTATGCGCAGATGGTAAGGCGACAGATACATACCAGTTAATGCTTACACTCGACAGGCAATTTATGGCGGGTATCGCTTATTACTACGGATTACGAAAATTGGGTGCCGGCATCATCCGCTTAGGGCCGGGAGTGCCTTCACTTCAATGGGAAACCATACTACGGCTTAAACCTACGGCCATTGTAGCTGTTCCATCTTTTATACTCAGGCTTATTAAATTCGCGAAGGAAAATCACATCGATATAAACAGATCTTCCGTAAAAAAAGCTATTTGTATTGGCGAAAATATACGTAACACTGATTTCTCTTTTAATATACTCGGCAAAAAGATAACTGATGCCTGGGAGATCCACCTGTATTCAACCTATGCTTCTACTGAAATGCAAACAGCCTTTACGGAATGTAGCGAAGGGTGTGGCGGGCACCTGCAACCTGAATTATTGATCGTTGAACTGCTGGACGAGAATAACCAGCAGGTAGCATCGAATATGCCAGGCGAGGTAACCATTACAACGCTTGGTGTTGAAGGTATGCCATTGCTACGTTATAAAACAGGAGATATTTGTATGTATTTTGATGAGCCTTGCGCATGCGGTCGCACAAGTTTGCGCTTATCCCCCATTATAGGCCGTAAAAAACAAATGATAAAATTTAAGGGTACGACGCTTTATCCGCCCGCCCTGTTTGATTTGTTGAACGAGATGGAGGAGGTACTTGACTTTGTGGTTGATGTATATTCAAATGAAAATGGTATGGATGAAGTTTTGCTTCACCTTTTACCTTCAGATGATAGTAAAGCCTGTGATGACAGGATAAGAGCTCATTTACTGGCCCGCTTAAGGGTAAGCCCGCAGGTTACCTATGTTACTGGTGAAGAGATCCAAAAAATGCAGTTCAAGGAAGCAAATCGGAAAGTGGTTAAATTTATAGACAGAAGGATTTGATGATTTGAATTGATTTATTGAGTTTATCCGCTGATAGTTTTAAAATATTCCACTGCTCACTCAATCAACTAAAAGCATATATTTACTATATTCAACGTATTTGTTTGTTAAGCTTTTATATTTGCCTGTTGTGCTTTATAAATAAAAATAATATTCGCCTATGATATCTGTTGGGCAGAACGTACTTACTTTAGATGATTTCTCTGACATTCTATTTAAGAAAAAAGCAATTACTTTACCTTCATCGGCTTTAGATAAGGTTAATGTTAACTTTCAGTTTCTCCAAAAATTTTCATCTAATAAATTAATTTATGGAATAAATACTGGTTTTGGACCAATGGCGCAGTATAAGGTAAGCGAGGAGAATCTTTTACAACTCCAGTATAATCTTATCAGGAGCCATAGTTCGGGGAGTGGTGCACTTTTGCCTCCCGTTTTAGTGAAGGCCTTAATGATTGCCCGTTTAAACAGTTTGATGCTGGCTTATTCTGGCGTGCATACAGACGTTGTGGAATTGCTGAGAGAACTGATAAATAAAAATATTACCCCATGTATTTATGAGCACGGGGGAGTAGGCGCCAGCGGAGACCTGGTACAATTAGCCCATTTAGGCTTGGTTCTCATTGGTGAAGGTGAAGTTATATTTGAAGATAAGATCTACTCAACTACAGCTTTATTCAAAAGGCTGGGAATAAAACCCCTTTCTATACATAAGCGCGAAGGACTAGCTATTTTAAATGGCACTTCGGCCATGACCGGCATAGGGATGGTGAATATTATACAGGCGCAAAAATTACTGGGCTGGTCTACAATGTTTTCGGCTATGACCAATGAGATCGTTGAGGCTTACGATGATCATTACTCGCACGAGCTAAACATTGTGAAGCACCATATAGGCCAGAACAGGGTTGCTGCTATGCTGCGCGAGATTTTGAATGACAGTAAAATGATCCGTAACCGTTCGGAGCATTTGTACCATCCTGGCAAACTTGACCAGGTAATTTTTGAAGATAAAGTGCAGGAATATTATTCATTGCGCTGTGTTACACAGGTTTTGGGGCCAATTTATGATACGATTGTCCAGGCTGAAAAAGTGCTAGTTGATGAATTGAACTCGGTGAATGATAATCCTGTTATTGATCATGTCAATCAAAATATATTCCATGGCGGAAATTTTCATGGGGATTATGTTTCACTGGAAATGGATAAACTTAAGATAGCTATCACTAAATTATCCATGCTTGCGGAGCGCCAGCTTAATTACCTGCTGAACGATAAACTGAATCAAAAATTTCCTCCTTTTGTAAACCTGGGTGTATTAGGATTAAATTTTGGTATGCAGGGTGTGCAGTTTACCGCCACATCAACCGTAGCAGAAAATCAAACACTTTCATTCCCAATGTATGTGCATAGTATTCCTAACAATAACGACAACCAGGACATTGTAAGTATGGGTTGTAATGCCGCATTAATGGCCAAAAAGGTAATTGATAATTCATTTGCAGTGCTGGGTATCCAGTTAATGACCATTTTACAAGCGATTGATTACTTAGTTTGCCAGGACAAGCTGTCACCGCATACATTTGCTTTATATACTGAGGTGCGGAAAATATTTCCAACATTTATTGAAGATCAACCCAGGTATAAAGACATGGAAAAAGTAAGAATTTTCCTCGAAACAACACATCCATCAATTTCATTCAATGCAAAACCGCATAACACACCTGAGTACCCTTAAAAATTAAAAACAAGAATAATTATTCTAATGAAAACTGCATTAGTAACCGGCGGCTCAAGGGGAATTGGCAGAGCAATCTGTATCAAACTGGCAGCAATGGGCTATTATGTACTGGTTAATTATAAAAGTAATATGCAGGAAGCGGATACAACTTTTTTACAATTAAAGAAAAACGGCGGTGATGGTGAATTATTGAAATTTGATGTATCCAATAGGAATCAAATAAAACAAACGCTTGGAAATTGGATAACAACAAACACAGAAAAGCATATTGAGGTACTTGTGAACAATGCCGGTATTAAAGATGATAGCCTGATGTTGTGGATGAAAGATGAACAATGGGATAGTGTTATAAAAACGAGTCTCGATGGTTTTTTCTTTGTTACACGTTTAGTGCTGGATAGTATGTTACTTAAGCGATATGGAAGGATCATCAATGTCGTCTCTTTATCTGGTTTAAAGGGTTTGCCCGGACAAACGAATTATTCAGCAGCCAAAGCAGGTGTTATCGGTGCTACAAAGGCACTGGCGCAGGAAGTTGGTCGAAGCGGAATTACAGTGAATGCGGTAGCTCCCGGCTTTATCAAAACCGATATGACAGAAGGCCTGGATGAAAAGGAATTAAAGAAAATAATCCCGGTAAACCGGTTCGGATCAGCGGAAGAAGTAGCACACGCCGTGGGGTTTTTAGCTTCAGGTGAGG
>JADGPY010000045.1 GCA_017882205.1 Chitinophagaceae bacterium | reverse complement strand
GCGGATTTCTACCTGAGGAAAGAGCCTGGTTTGATGAATTTTTATTAAATGGTTTTATCGATGGATTCCGGCATTTAAATAAGGAACCACATCAATATACCTGGTGGAGTGTATTGCGGCCAACAGTACGCCTGGAGAATAAGGGATGGCGAATAGATTATATCAACGTGACAGAAAACCTAAAAAAGAAAATAACTGATGTAAAAATTTTCCCGGAAGTAAAACATAGTGATCACTGCCCGGTGTATATGGAAATTAAAATTTAAGAGAGAAATTAATAAAAAAAATGACAGATCCGTTTAAAGCGTTCAAACCACCGTTTCATATTGTGCAGTAATTGTGCATAATTTACCCTTATTTTATTTTGATATTTTTATGAATTTATTTCTATGAAAGCCTTTTACAGCAAAGGGTTCCGTACTTATATTGGCTAAAACACACGCTGGTAAAGGATTTTAGTGAATTAATAGAAAGCAAAAAATAAAATGCCAAAATACTAATCTTTCGAAACCCTTACCACATGCGGATTTTCGTTATCATCATTTTTTTAAAAAATGCTTAAAATAATTTTGTTGCAATCAAAAAGCATCTATATTTGTTGCACATAAAAAAACAAACTCATTACTATGAACAAAGCTGAATTAATCACCAAGATGGCTGATAATGCAGGTGTCACTAAAACACAGGCAAACGCTGCTTTAGATTCTTTTGTTGAAGCAGTTACTAAAACCTTAAAAGGCGGTGGTAAAGTTACCCTCGTTGGTTTCGGTACATTTTCTGTTAGCAAAAGAGCTGCTCGTAATGGCCGCAATCCGCAAACTGGAGCGGTTATTAAAATTAAAGCTAAAAAAGTAGCTAAATTTAAGGCAGGTAAGGAACTATCAGGTAAGATATAACTCTTTGCAACGCATTAGAAAAGCAAGATGCATTTTGTATCTTGCTTTTTTTATTAATCAATAATTAAATAATTAATATGGGACGTGGTGATGTAAAAACTAAGAGAGGAAAAATATTTAAAGGTTCATTTGGCAAAAGCAGGCCTTCGAAAGTGGCTAAGAAGGCTGCGCCTAAGAAGTCTTCTTAGGACAATTAAGGAGCAAGACGTTCGATCTTCCAGCCTGCACCTTTAGCTGTATATCGTATCCTGTCATGTAACCGGTTGGTGCGTCCTTGCCAGAATTCAACCATTGAAGGCGAAATAATATATCCACCCCAGTGTGGAGGTCTTGGAATATTTCCATCCGCGAATTGTTGTTCATATTTAGAAACATTCGCTTCAAGGATATCCCTGCTTTTAATTACTTTGCTTTGTGGAGAACTCCATGAGCTTATGCGGCTGTCCTTGGGACGCAGAAGAAAATATTCATTGCTATCCAGGCGACTAGTCTTGGTGACAGTTCCTTCAATGCGAACCTGTCTTTCAAGCTCTTTCCAAAAAAACACGAGGCATGCATGTGGGTTCTCCTCCAATTCTTTTCCTTTGCGGCTTTGATAATTTGTGAAAAAGATAAATCCTTTTTCACTGAATCCCTTCAGCAATACTATCCTTGCATCAGGCCTGCCGATTTTATTGCAAGTAGCCAATGTCATAGCGTTTACTTCAAGAATCGCACTATCAAGTACTTCATTCCACCATTTTTGAAATTGCAGGATTGGGGTAACAGCCACATCAGTTTCTGAAAGAGATTCTAAACTATAGTCCTTCCTGATGTTTGCAATATTGCTTATTAATGACATCTATCTTTTGTTTATTTTTTTTTTATTTTTATCTTACTTGCAGATACGTTCAGACATATTTTTCATGACTTAGCTTTTCCTGCAGTTCAGTGAGTTTGGTGGCAAGTAATTCATTTTCTAAAATGATCTCCCCTACTGTTTTTTGCAGTTCAGTTTTGTCATATTCGGAATTCTGAATACTGCTTTCCAACTCATTCAGGTGGGCTAATTTTTGTTGCAATAAGATATCGCGTTTGTTGACCTCTAAAATTCTATTACGCAGCTCGGTTGCTTCACTTTGCACTCTTGCATACTGCTGTCTCATGTGTTTTAATTCCTTCCTGATATTTTCTTCTATGGCAAGCTGTGATCTTAGCTGTTTCTCTCTTTCTTCAGCTCCCTCCAATTTGTGTTGCAATGCCACTATTGTATACTGTAGTGAATGCGCTTCAACCAGTTGTTGTTCAAGATTACTTTGTTGTGCGCTGAAATCTTTTTCAATTTGTATCATTTCTGAAGCACTGGCTTCTAACTCTTCCAGCTTATTCCTGGTAAGATCGAGTTCGTTCTCGAGCTTTTCATTTTTGTCAAGCGATTCAAAATAGAGTTCTTCCCAATCTTCATCATCGTTTTTAGTAGTAGGCTTGACTTTTCGTGGGTTTACACCCTCAATTATTTCAACACGCTCATTTAACCTGCTAAGCTGCATACTATAATTAATGGCATTCCCCTCCAAAATCCGCAATTTCATATGTAATTCAGCGATTTCCTGATCCTGGTGAGCAATAGGTCTTAGCTTTAAACTGCTATTTGGACTCCCCGGGGAAGAGGTATCTCCAAATGAAATTAAGCGATGAAGCCGACGGCTGTTGGCATAGACGCGTACAGCAAATATTATACAAATAACCAATATAATCAAAGACACAATCCACCATAACCACATGTTTTGGTATTTAAATCAAGTTAAAAATAGTATAATATGTGAATTTATAGTATTTCGGTGGGTTGTCCAAGGGTAGAAATACATGGTAAAACAATTTTTTTTGCATAACTTTT
>JADGPY010000300.1 GCA_017882205.1 Chitinophagaceae bacterium | reverse complement strand
GGTTTAATTTTAATCATGGCATATCTTTAATTAAATTGCTGCACCTTGGCCAAACCCTATTTATCAAACAATCTTTTCAATTTGACAGGGAGCGTTTCTTTTGTTTCGCTATTTTCCCCATCACGCCAGATGATCTTTCCATGGGGATCAATTATTATTTTTGTTGGTAATCCCTCAATATGATAAAGATCCCCTATGTCGCCCATTAATGCTTGTTTCCAAATACCTATTCCATCTACTTCCACGGCAGCCTTCCATTTATCAATACTTTTATTATCACTTGCAAGCCCGATAAATTCAATTCCCTTATCTCTATACTCAAGATAGAGTTTCTTCAATTCCGGGTTACCAGCCCTGCAGGGTTTGCACCAGCTAGCCCAGAAATCCAATAATACATACTTACCTTTGAAATCAGATAAATTGATGCTATCGCCATTGATTTCTTTACCTCTAAAGCTTGACGCTATGGTTCCGGGTTCCCCTACACTCATTTTTAGAATATCTACACTTAAATCCTTACCATATTCACTTTGTTGAACTGATGGCGACATCCTTTTATAATAACTTTTCATTTGCGCCAATGTAAAATGCCTGATATCATCTACGATCTTATAAACAGTAATATAGGAATTTGGATGTTTCTTAAAAAAAGCTTTATCTACTCTGAATTCCCAGTTATTAAGTGAAGCGATTTTACTATTTAATAGGTCTATTTTTTTAATAATTGGTGACAAAGAATCATTCGCCCCAGCAGCATTTTTCTTCTCAAACTCTTCATTCAGTTCATCCCATTGGAAAATCAATGGATCCCGCTGCCTATTTATTGACTTCTTCGAATTTTCCAATTCCATGAATTCATTCTGTGATTTGGAACCAACAAGCTTTGCGCTTCTGAAGTGATTTAAAATCAGCACTATACTCATTTTTGCAGGTTCTATAAATAAAGGGGTGGTTACATTAGGATCAACTGTGCTGGTCCGGTTTGTTTCCAGGATTGTAAGTAAGCTTTTTGCAGGTTGTGAAATGGTCCCTTGAAATTGAAAACGGCCATGTTTAACAATGGTACTATCCCATAACCTGTCATTACCAAGTCCGCGGTAACTAAAAAACAGGTATCGGCCATCCATCCCAGCAATACGACCGGTTAATATGAAGTTTTTTTCCTTAGATTGACCTTTGCACGGTAGTGATTGGATAAGAAGAAAAAATAACAATACCGATATGAAACTGGTGAAGAATATTTTTAGAATGGGTGTAGTGATTCTTAGCATTAGAAATTTAAGGATAAATATACGCATAGCTGGAAGAACGCAATCAATTTGCCTCCTCGCCCCGAGCGCTGCGCGAGTTTATCCCTTCTTAGAAATTGAGCTTGCACCGCTTGAATGAATATCCGTTACAACTGCATTACCCTTATAATATACGGAACTGGCACCTGTTGCATGAGCCGATAATTCTTTATTAACAGTGATATTTACGTCTGATGCGCCAGATACGGTAGCCGTGCAGGCATCTGCTACCAGATCATATCCTTTAACATCACTTGCACCTGAAGCTTCAATCTTAATACTGCCAACACTTCCATTTAGTTTCACATCAGAAGCTCCATGGAGATCAACCGTTAAGGTAGATATGTTTACAGTGCCTTTCATATCGCTGGCACCGCTTAGCATAACATCCAAAGTTGGCACATTCAAAGTGCCGGTAATGTGATAACCACTTGCGCCTGAAGCTTCCAACTTGCTCAAAGTTTTGAATGAAACATAGGCCCTCATTTTCTTATCACCCGACCAGCTAATTCTATCACCATCATACCAAATTTTTAATGTGCCATTAGATATCTCCGTTTTGATCTTGTCCCGGAACTTCTCTTCAGATGCACTCACTGCCAATGCTTCAGATCCGCCTTGCGAGAGATAAACTTCTATGGCGCCCGATACTTTAATTGAATTAAAGCTGCCTACTGTTCTTGCCTGGGCATTTTTATCGTTGATGATATTATCCTGGGCAAAACAGGGTAGAGTTAGTACCATCAACAGAAGAAATAATATTTTTTTCATAAACATAGTTTTAACCAAAACGATTATTGCCAGGGAAAGTTACAGGCAATGAAGGTTTTTTTCAATGGTGTAGCCCTTCAAGGCTGGTAGAAAATAATAATAATAATCAACAATCCATATATTTGCAAATTAGTTCCCGGGGTGCATCCGCTGCAAGGCAGGATTGCTGAGAAATACCCGTAGAACCTGATCAGGATAATGCCTGCGAAGGGAGTAACGATACTTTACATTCTTCCCTGCATTTATCCATTTGTTTAAAAGGATAAATAAAATTCATGAAAAAAGTTTACAGTATTGGATTGATGATGGGATTTGCCTGCCATGCATTTTGCCAGGTTGAAAACAAAAGCGATACCATTCTTTTACAACCGATAGAAATTAAAGCTGTTAGGGCAAATGATAAAGCCCCCTTTACCAAAACAAATATTTCGAAAAAAGAGATCGAGAAGATGAATCTTGGCCAGGATCTTCCCTTCCTGTTCAACCAGATCCCTAATGTAGTGGTTAATTCCGACGCAGGAAATGGTGTTGGCTATACCCAAATGCGTATTCGTGGCACCGATGCTACCAGGATCAATGTAACCCTGAATGGGATTCCTTACAATGATGCCGAAAGCCAGGCTACCTATTTTGTTGACCTGCCTGATATTAGTTCCTCAATCAATAGCATCCAGATTCAAAGAGGGGTGGGCACCTCCTCCAATGGTGCAGGAGCATTTGGCGCTACCGTCGCTCTCTCCACGAACGAAGTCTCGGATAGTTTTTATGCAGAGCTAAACAATAGCTTTGGATCTTTCAATACCTGGAAACATACACTCAAATTCGGAACTGGTTTGATAGGAAAGCATTTCACTTTTGATGGACGGGTATCTAAAATCAACAGCGATGGCTACATTGACAGGGCATCAACAGACCTAAGATCTTTTTATGCGAGCACAGCCTTCATTGATGCCTCCAATTCATTGCGACTGAATATTTTTTCAGGGAAAGAAAAAACTTACCAGGCATGGTATGGAGTTCCTGAAAGCTACCTTGACAGTAACCGTACTTATAATCCTGCAGGAACTGAAAAGCCAGGAAAACCATATGATAACGAAACTGATAACTACACCCAAACACATTATCAACTTTTTTACAATCACAAGATCAATGCACACTCGGCATGTAACACCGCTATATTTTATACAAAAGGGGCAGGATATTATGAAGAATACCGTACTGCACAAAATCTGAATGACTACGGCCTGCCTGATTATTATAATGGCATTACCACTATCTCACAAACTGATCTTGTAAGGCAATTGTGGCTTAACAATAATTTTTATGGAACCATATTTTCGTACCAGCAACAAAATGATGCTTCTCAAATCACTGTTGGGGGTGGATGGAATGAATATGATGGACTACATTATGGTATTGTAACATGGGCGCAGGCCGGCTTTCCAAAGGATTATAAATATTATGAACTTCCTGCTACAAAAATTGACTTCAATTTATACGTTAAGCTTCAACAACAATTTAATCCTCATTGGTCTGCTTTTGAAGATTTACAATACAGGGCTATTAATTACCGGATCAATGGATTTGAACACAATCCACAACTAATGTTGAGAAAAAATTATTCTTTCGTGAATCCCAAAATTGGGGTTACTTATACTAAAAATAGCTACCAGGCTTATTTCTCCTATTCGGTTGCAGGAAAAGAACCTGATCGCGATGATTTTGAAGCAAGCCTGTTACTTCAACCTGAAGCCGAAACATTGCATGATTTTGAACTGGGTGTTGAAAAGAAACAAGTTAATTATTCGTGGGGTGCAACGCTTTATTATATGCTTTACAACAACCAACTGGTGTTAACCGGCAAGATCAATGATGTAGGTGCTTATACACGTACAAATATACCATCCAGCTATCGCTTCGGATTAGAATTGCAGTGTAAATATGTTTTTAATAAATGGCTGAACATTTCAGGAAACCTTGCAGTGAGTGAAAATAAAATTAAAAACTTTACAGAGTATGTAGACAATTATGATACGACCATTCAAAGTGTTTACCAATATTCAAAAACAAATATCTCATTCTCTCCAGGAATTGTTGGAGGAGGAACAATTACTGTTTTGCCAATAAAAAACGTTGAATTAAGTTTTCTGTCTAAGTATGTTGGAAGGCAATATCTTGATAATACTTCAAAAACATCAAGGAGTCTTAAGCCTTTTTATATTCAGGACGCAAGATTTTCATTTACACTGCCAAAGAAGATCTTTAGAGAGACCATTTTTGTTTTTCAGCTTAACAATATTTTTAATAGGAAGTATGAGCCTAACGGGTATACGTATAGTTATATTTATGGAGGTCAGCTATCCACACAAAATTATTATTTTCCTATGGCGGGAAGGAATTTCATGGCTGCGATAAGTGTGAAGTTGTAAGCTTATTTGAATTTATCTTGCCAGTTTAACATTCCACCTGTAAGATTCTTAGTGTTGGTAAAACCAGCCTGCTCAAGGATCAAAGCCGCCTGGCCACTACGATTACCACTTCGGCAATAGCAGATCACTTCCTCGTTTTTCAAGTCTTCAATATCCTCTATTTGAAAGCCTTGAATTTTACCGAGAGGAATAAGAATTCCTCCAATATTGAATTCCGCATTTTCATACGGTTCACGAACATCTAACAGGTGAAGTTGCTCACCTGCATCCATTCTCTGTTTTACTTCTTCTGCGGAAATATTTATCATTGAAATAGGTCTTTATTATCTTTCTTTTTTAGGCTATCAACATCCAATGGGTCAGGTGATAAGTATAGATCCATTATTTGTCCTGGCTGGATATAAACGGGTTTTTTATCAAAATCAAGGGCATCCGGGTTTTGCTTATATACATAGGCATTGGCTGTGTCATGTACCGGATAACCCTGTATACTACCAAGGGTTATCCCTTTTTCTTCCAGGATGGCTTTAGCCTCGGAATAGGTTTTTCCAACAAGGTCGGGTACCATCATTTGCTCTTCGCCAAGGCCAGCACCAATCACCAGGTCAATAGCACTACCCCAGGGAACCTTGGTACCTGCAGTGATGCGTGAGCCTTTATATTGCTGTTCCAATACCGACCCTTTCATAAAATCAGGCCTGAATATAGTATCCCCCAACAAAAGATGATTTCTTTCCAGGATATTAATAGCAAACCGGAGACTAAGTCCTTCAAGCTTTGGCATGTCTATAGCAGGCGGCACTGAACGGTTGACAGTTAAAAAAACTGTTCTATTGGCTTTCACGGTTGCATCGGGGTCTGGCAATTGCTTTACCACGGTATTCCTGGGTAAGCTATCGTAATACACCGAATCCTGGATCATAACCTCAAAACCTTTGCTTTCAAGCAGCTTTACAGCCTCATCCACCTTTTTACCCTTAACCAGTGGCACTTTTAAATACGACCCATGATTGGTAATCCATCCCAATGACTGCAAAAATAAATAAGCCAGCAAAAAAAGGGCGACAAGCGCCACGATCAGATTTACCCAGAAAGGTTGTCTTGTGAGATATTTGAACACGGTTATCTTCATAAATTACTACGTGGCGTCAAATGCAATTTAATACTCTCCACCTAATTATGTAAACATTCTTCGATTAAAGCAGTATAAAATTCCTTTAAAGTCCATCCCATTGCCCGAACCTGTTGAGGCACAATGCTTGCTTCACTTTGCCCGGGAATGGTATTTAACTCAAGCATATAAGGTTTGGCCTCTAACTCATTATAAATAAAATCTATCCTCACTACTCCACGGCAGTTGAATATTTTGTATGCTTTAACAGCTTCACTTCTTATTTTTTCGGCAATACTCTCATCCACTTTTGCAGGGGTAACTTCCTCACTGGCGCCAAGATACTTTGCTTCGTAGTCAAAAAAATCTTTCTTTGAAATGATCTCTGTAATAGGCAATGGAATGATCTCGCCCTTCGATTTAAAAACACCAATCGTCAATTCCCTACCCTTAATGAATTCTTCTACCAATACCTGGTCATCTTCTTTAAACGCCTTTCCAAGGGCTGCTGTAAGCTGTGAAAGCTCGGTAACCTTGGTCATGCCAATACTAGACCCACCGTTATTAGGTTTAACAAATACAGGTAATCTTAATTGGTCTGTTATTGTATTTATAGAAATTGTGTCGTTAGAAAAAAGGTGAACCGACTTAGCGACATTCATTCCCCCGAACGCTGCAACAGCCACACTGTATCTTTTATTGAAGGTTAAGGCGGAGGTTGCAGCGTCACAGGAAGTATAGGGAATGTGTAGGATATCAAAATATCCCTGGAGCTTGCCATCTTCGCCAGGTGTGCCGTGTATACCAATTAAGACAGCATCAAAAGAAATTTTTTCATCATCGATCATTATTGAGAAATCGTTCTTATCGACAAGTATCTTTTTTCCAGATGACAATTCATAGAACCATCCATTAGTGGTAATGTCAATTTTGTAAAGATCCCACCTTTCTTTATCTACATTTTGTTCTATCGTTATAGCCGACTTATAAGATACTTCAGCTTCCCCGGAGAAACCACCAGTTAGAAAAGCGATTGAAAGTTTCATGAGTTGTGAGTTATGCGTTTCGTTTTATTTCCCTATCCCTTCATTACCTGTATCAAGAACAAATTTCCATTTCCCATCTTTTTGTTTTTTCCAGATGCTAACATAGGTGCCGGTTATCGTGGAATCTTTTAAGGTTAATGTATAAACACCATACGTAAATCCAAGGTCGCATGAGGAAGCAACTTCTCCACCCGATGGCAGCCATCTCAAGGAAAAGGATGAATCATTCGATTGGCTTAAATAATCTATGGCCTCTGCACCAAGGATTGGATAATGGTTCGGTCGTAACAAAATACCATCATTATCAATGTATTCAATAAATGCTTTCTTCATACCATGTAGCCTGCTCAAATCAGAGAATGCTTTCTCGGTTTCCATTATCTCATGCAAACTTTTCTTTTCTGAATCCGGATCTTTCATCTCACAATTACATAATAAAATAGATACAATAAAGATTCCAATAATTCTCTCTAGTACAGCTTTCATTATCTATTGCTTTAATCTCTTCTCACATTTCTAAGTATCTTATAATTTACAAATTCTATTAATTTGCAAACTAATAAACTAAATATCTATCCAACCTGCCTGCCGGCAGGCTAAGAACTTGTATTTCATGCCTTAATAAAAAAGGCGAAAGTATTAATTAATACCCTCGCCCCATTGAGCAGGAAATATCACCTGCCTGAAAAAGGCATGACGCCTTGAAAATTATATATGTAATTTCTCTTTTTTTGCAAGCAATTCATCTACTGTTTCCTTGTACATTTCATCTGGCACACAGCAATCTACCGGGCACACTGCAGCACACTGGGGCTCTTCATGAAAACCCTGGCATTCTGTACATTTATTAGGAACGATATAATAAATATCATTCGAAATTGGTGGATTGCGCTGGTCGGCATCCATATGAGTTCCATCCAGCAGGGTTATATCCCCTTTCACTGTAGTGCCATCTGCCAACGCCCATTCAACACCACCTTCATAAATAGCATTGTTGGGACATTCGGGTTCACAAGCTCCACAATTGATACATTCATCTGTGATTTTAATTGCCATGTCGATATTTTAATTGAAGTTAAATTAAGCTGCTGATTATTTACGAATTTTGCATTTTATTTTCATCCATACAAATATATAACAGATAATTATTTGCCAATGAAATTAGTTGAAAGAATTGAGACAATGGTTGAATTGGGCAAATACCTCCGCGGAAATCCTTCAGGATGGCAGGAAGTAAGGCAAAAAGCATTTGAATCCAATAAATGGTTCACTACCGAATTTATTGATCTTGCTACCGATAATATTATTTCCCAATTTCTGCAAAAAGATAAATTGGAGGAGTGGGCAAGACATTATTATCTGGACGATAATATCAGTCCTAAAAATATTGGGATCATAATGGCCGGAAATATCCCCATGGTCGGGTTTCATGATATGCTTTGCGCTTTTATTTGTGGACACAAGCAAACTATCAGGCTTTCTTCGAAAGATACCGTATTATTAAAACATATAATTGAAACACTATATGTAAAGTCGCCGGAAACACAAGGGTATATCACTTTTGCAGATATGCTTAAAGGTTGTGATGCCTACATAGCTACTGGCAGTAATAATTCCTCACGTTATTTTAACCAATATTTTGGTGTCTACCCAAATATTATACGCAAGAATCGAACATCTGTTTCAGTTCTGAGTGGTCAGGAATCTGATAAGCAGCTTGAACAGCTCGCCGATGATGTACAACTATATTTTGGCCTCGGATGTAGGAATGTAACTATGCTATATGTTCCGGAAAAATATGATTTCATCCGGCTATTGGGTGCATTCAAAAAATATAGCTATATGGCAGATCATACTAAATACAAAAACAATTACGACTACTACCTTGCCCTACAGATCATGAACAACAGGTATTACATAACAAATGGCACAATAATTCTGACAGAAGACGAACAGCCCTTTTCTGCAATAAGTACTTTACATTATAGTTATTACACAGACCAAGCTGCACTAATCGACAATTTGAAGAAGGATGAAAATATTCAGTGTATAGTTACTGAAGGTATGACCGAGTTCGGGCAAAGCCAGGCACCTGGATTGTTTACCTATGCGGATGGGGTAGATACTATGCAGTTTTTATTGGCTTTGTAAACTTATTTGGATAAAGATTTTATAAAAATGTTAACTACGAAAGACCTCCTAATTAATTGTTAATTGTAAATTTGATATGACCTTTGAAGTGCAACAGTAACCATATTTGTACTGTCCTTAGGCATACCATTTGATGATGAGTAAAAAAATAAAATAAAATAAATAATTATTCAATATTTAAAACCAGCAAGAATGAAAATTAGAAGTATTATCACAACGGTAAGCATTAGTGCGGTAACCACATTAGGAGTGCTGTTTGGTTACGATAAATTAAACCACCACAGCAATAATCCAAATTTACAATACCAGGCAGGCACAACTAAGTATGCAGGCTTTACTGATGGTGCAGGTTCACCTTCTGCAGGTCCGGCAGATTTCACCCAAGCTGCAAGCGGCGCTATACC
>JADGPY010000299.1 GCA_017882205.1 Chitinophagaceae bacterium | reverse complement strand
TTAAGTTGATTTTTTAGAATACTTCTATTTTGTATGGTGTAAAGATAATAAAAGTACATACTAATTAAAACCCGGGCAAAGCGACTGCCGTCGATCTCCATTATACTCGCTATAAAATCCTTTTTTAATAATACTAAATTCTGAAGCTCCCTGGTAATTATTAAAATAATGTAATGTAGACATGGTTGCATCGTAACTGAAAGTAAAACGAACATTGTTCAACTCAAAACCGATCATTGGAACCACGGCATCCCCAACGCGATAGTATAATCCTCCTATTAATTGTTTTGCTCCATCCCCTGACAGGTTGTATGCGAAATTTAATCCTACTACCAATTCACTCGATTTTGCCTGGATGGTATAATAAGCGTTAGGATTCAGAATTACATTCTCATTCATCTTAAGCAGGGCATTCAGAAAACCAATATGGCGTATGGCAAGACGGCTGTCGTTAATAGAATCTGCGAAAAATGTTTCTTTTGGCTGGTTAACATGATGAATAGAGTAACCCGCATTAATGTACACATCTTCGGTTGGAAAATAGGCATAGTTCATACCAGCCTGTACGTCAAAATAACTGACATTATTGTTGAGCAATACAACAATAGTAGGTAAACTATTATCAAAAAAATTACCGTCGAATTGATCAGGAACTGTCAGCTTACTCTGATCAATTCTTTTGTTTGCCCAGCCAAGATTAAACCCTGCTGTTAAAAGGCTGCTATATCCAAGCATTTGATGGTACGCAACCGATCCATACGCTTTAGTTGATGTAAGCCCCCCACTGCCTGCTTCATCGCGCAATATCACTGCTCCAAGTCCCAACCAGCCATTTTCAAATCTATTTCTAAAAACCTGTGCATCACCAAAAACGCTATAGGTTTTATACGGCGCTGCCATAATGTTAGAATATTGATTGCGATAAGTACCTCCAATACGATAATCGGCATCTGGAATAAAACCGGTGTTTGCCGGGTTGGTAGTTAAAGGGGAATTAAAAAATTGAGAAAAGTGCAGGTCCTGGGCAAATATTGTATTGGTAGCAAAAGAGCTAAGAATAAAACATGATATTTTTAAATAGCGTTTCATGGTTATCGTAATAATGTGATATCACCAGTTTTTCTAAGAGTCTTACCATCGGTAAATGATGCATCCAAAGTATAAGTGTAAACATCCATCGGTTGAATGACTCCCTTAAAAGTACCATCCCAACCGGATTTAGTACTGGTAGTCTCAAAAACTTTTTGTCCCCACCTATTGTAAATGGACCAATTCATTTCTTTTATCCCAAACCCTTTGACAGTTATAATGCCATTGATCCCAAATTTACCGGGTGTAAATGCGTTCGGCAAATCCAATAAAGGCCTTATCAAAGCAGCTACAGCCATACAGGTATCATCTGCGCAGCCAGCATTGCTGATGGCAGTAAGGCAAACATTGTATGATGAAGTAGAATTAAATAAATGACTGGGGTTTACTTCAATGCTGCTGTCCCCATCACCGAAATTCCATTGATAGCTATCGGCACCAAATGATTGATTGGTGAAATTGATGGGCTTATTTTCAAGCGGTGGTATTGGTGAAAATGTGAAAGAGGCAATAGGTATAGCATTTACGGAGATGGTAAATGACGTAGAATCAACGGTATTACAAGAGGTTGAATCAAATGCATATAGTTTGATCTTATACGTTCCAATATTTGCATAAACATGGGTTGGATTATCCAAAGTAGATGTTGTACCATCACCAAAATCCCAAAGGAATCCAAGCCCCCCTAACGAGACATTATCAAATACTGCATTGTAAGGAACACAGCCCCTGGCCGGTGTATTAAATTGGGCTTTTAATACCGGGGATAGACGAATCGTTTTTACAGTATCTACCGGAGAGTTACAAAATAATGTATCCTGGATCGTAAGTTTTACTACATACGTACCGGGGCTTGCATAGGTGTGTACCACAGGATTAATCCCGGTATTAATATTAGCGCTTCCATCGCCAAAATCCCATATAAAACTTCTCGGCCCAAAGCCTCCAAATGTTGGAATTGATAAGTTGCTAAAGCTGTCGGTAAGATTGGTACAAGGAGGTAGTTTAGTAAAATCAAAATTTACGATAGCCCTGTTATTTCCTGCTTTGATAGTTAAATAGGCAGTATCTGCGATATTACAGGTGGAACTATCAATTGCCACCAGCATAACACGATATCTTCCTACAGTTCCATAAGTATGTGCTACATTAGGGCCAGTGCTATCTTTTGGAGAACCATCTCCAAAATCCCAAATAAATTTCTTTCCTTTTTGTGGCGCGGTAGCCAGTATGGTATCTGCAAAATTTACAGTTAATGAAACACAACCCACCGTATCATTTGGAATTCCGCTGATAGAAGCTTCCGGTCCTGCGGCAACTCCGGCAAAATTCATTTCAATCTTCAGCATTCCCAGGTTACATCTACCACCGTTCGTGGCAAGGTTTTGTGGTCTCCAACTTCCCGGATCACCCTGGAAATTTACTGTTCTGCCACAATTGGCACAGATTGCCTGGTATATTACACCATTCCGATCAAACCTGCTTGTTCCCCCATCTACATGGTCACCAAATGTTTGTGGAGGATTATTGCCAACCGGATCATCCTGGCCAAAAAATGTTCCATATAAAAGGCTGGCTGCATCCTTTTTTAATACGATAAAATAAAAATCACTCCCTGATGGATCAGTTACTGACTTAATAGCATCGGCAGTCACCGGTAATCCAATAGTTGTTCCGGTATTATAGCCTGTACCTGAGTTTGCTTTACCACCCCATCCTGAGACATACACATTTTCACATCTGTCCACCAGGAAGGCCGTTGGAGAAATATTTGGGAATGGAGATCCTGACCCAAAAACAGTTGAATAAACATAAGCGCTAAGATCTGGTTGCAGCTTGACGATAAACTGCTTTCCATTCGTATTAGAATAACCAGCATTGAATATTGGCCAGGTACCCTCTGTTTGCCCCATGACGTAAACTGAACCGTTTTTATCAGTCTGAATACCATAAGCCTGGTCTGGGGAACTTGTTCCCAGGAAAGTGCCTTTAATAGCAGTGGTGCCCGTATTATCAAGTTCCACCACAAATCCATCACAAGTGCCTCCGCTATTGCTGCTTGAAATCACTCCTGAGGAACTGATTTCGCTAAAGCTTGCGGCATCACTTGCTGTACCACCAGCAACGTAAACATTATTATTACTTCCCAACGCAAGGCTATAAGCGGCATCATCTCCACTCCCTCCAAGTAAAGTACTCCAAAGAACAGCATTACAAGTTGCGTTTATTTTTAGTACCACTGCGTCCTGAGCTCCTGTAGGAGCTTGTTGAACAACGCCGGGAGTTGTTGGAAATCTATTAGCTACTGATCCACCAGACCTGGTGCAGGCAGCAATATAAATATTATTGGCAGCATCAATAATAACCTGGCTTCGGGCATCATCACCATAATTTCGGTTCAGAGATAAAGTTCCCTCTCCATCACCTTTATATCGAATATTTACACCATCGTCTCCGGTTCCTCCAATACGTAATGAACCTATCAAAGCAGTTCCTGCGGCATTCAATTTGGTAACTATAATATCCCAGCCCCCTCCAGGTCCCACTACAGTGGAGGTAACCGGATAATCTGTCGATTCTGTAATGCCAGTCAGGATTAGATTACCCTGTGCATCTACGATTAAGCTGTGAGGCTGATCCCGATTGGAACCTCCAATATAAGTGGCATAAACCCTGTTGACTCCATCGGGAGTTAGTTTCAGTATGCCTATGTCGTACGATCCACCCTGGAAATTAATTTTATAAGCACCCGGCGATACAGGGAATCCGGTTCCGAAAACAATACCACCGGAGAAAAAACTTCCATCAGGTCCATAAGTGGCTGTAAATCCCCAATTATCCGTTGTACTTCCTGTGTAGGTAAAAAATATTCTTGTAGGATCAATTATCATTGTGCTACCAGGGGAATAATCTTTTACCTTAAATTTTACCACATCACCTTTTACTACATAACGACATTCTAATTCCTTTCTCTCCTTCTCTACCACCTGGTACGTATAGGGATTTAATTCTTTATTTTCTCCAACTGAAGTTGAAATGATAAGTTCATTATTTTTTACAGACAACTTATCAGCACCACGATATTTCAGCGATATATTATCAATATTGGCTCCGGGAGCAACTATAAGGTCGTATTTAAGCCTGCCACCGGCATCTGAATAATAATGGACATCAATGCCGGGATAAATATCTTTATAAGTAACTCCATTAAAAACACCGCATCCCGAAGCCCATTTAGTCTTATCATTTCCAATAAAATAATTATTCACTGATCCTATGCTTCTATCGGCGATAATCTCAGGATCAGGTTTTGCATTTAGAAATTCGACAGCATAGGCGTGAGCATGCAGTATGTTAGAATCCGGGTCTGAAGAATACTTATTGGTAGGAATCCCATGCATTTTGAGAGCCAAACGTTCAAAATCTTCCGCCTTATACTGAACAATTGTAAATCCATTCTTTTCGAGAAACACCGCGCCATTACCAGCATGACTCATGAATTTTACACGGCTATCCCACTGACCTTTGTTTTGTATGTATTCAATTTGTGCAACAACATTTCCAAAAAAACCTGTGGAAATAACAAGAATGAAAAGTGTACGAATAATAAGCTTAGACAATCTCAACATTTTTTTTTTACAATGGCCATTTCAAAGAATTCCAAGGGTACAATCCTGACATGAAATTACGAAACATACCGGATGGAAGTTTTATTTATTAGCCGACTAAAAATGATTTAATACCATATTAACATCCTGCTGATTTCAACCGATCATGAGATTTTGCTCCAAACTGTTTTACCTTTTTGTGACTTTAGAAACTTTGACAAAGACAAATTTTCCGGCAAATCCAGCCCGGAGTCTTTTTCTATTATAGTTTCAGCAACATTTTTTGCCAGTTCCACCAGTTCTTTATCCTCCACAATATTCGCAAGCTTAAAGTTAAGAATCCCACTTTGTTTTGTTCCTTCAATATCACCAGGCCCACGAAGTTCAAGATCTTTCTCTGCAATTATAAAACCATCATTTGTTTCACACATAATTTTAAGTCGCTGTTTAGCCTCACTGCTTATTTTTGTTCCGCTAAGCAATACACAATAACTTTTAGCACTACCACGGCCAACCCGACCCCTAAGCTGGTGTAATTGAGGAAGGCCAAATTTTTCAGCACTTTCTATCACCATTACAGAAGCATTCGGAATGTCTACACCTACTTCAATTACTGTGGTTGAAACCATGATCTGGGTTTCTCCATTAACAAATCGTTGCATATTCGCTTCCTTTTGTGAAGCCTTTTGCCTGCCATGTATCATGCTTATCCAATATTGGGGCTCAGGGAAAAAAGCTTTTACTTCTTCATATCCTTTCATCAGGTTTTCAAAATCCAATTTCATTGATTCTTCAATCAATGGATAGATGAGGTAGGCCTGCCTTCCCATCCGGATCTGTTGTTTTATAAAATCCATTACCTGCGGCCTTGAATGTTCAGAACGATGAACTGTTATAACAGGTTGCCTTCCAGGCGGCATTTCATCCATAATGCTATAATCAAGATCTCCGTATGCGGTTAATGCCAATGTGCGGGGAATGGGAGTTGCGGTCATTACAAGAATGTGTGGATGAAGATCATTTTTTTTCCACAATCTTGCGCGTTGCTCTACCCCAAAACGATGCTGTTCGTCTACAATGGCAAGCCCCAGGTTTTTGAATTGTACCGTGTCCTCAATAACGGCATGTGTACCGATCAGGATATTCAAAGAACCATCTTCACAGGCTGGAAGCAGGATTTTTCTTTCCTTTGCGGTGCTTGAGCCTGTAAGAATTCCCACTTTTACTGGCATATCCTTCAGAAGCTTAGTAATTCCATTATAATGTTGCCGCGCCAATATTTCCGTAGGTGCCATGAGGCAACTTTGAAAATTATTATCTGCTGCTATTAACATTGCGAGCAAAGCCACCATCGTTTTCCCACTTCCTACATCGCCTTGTAAGAGCCGGTTCATCTGGCGGCCGCTGCCTGCATCTCTCCTGATTTCCTTTAACACTCTTTTTTGTGCTCCTGTTAATTGAAATGGCAGATAAGAATTATAAAATGTATTAAAGAGTTCACCTACCTTATTAAAAATAAGTCCTTTGGAAAACCGGTGCCTCGCTGATCGCAGTAGGCCAAGCCTCAATTGAGATAAGAAAAGTTCTTCAAATTTGATCCTTTTAACTGCCTGGAAATATTCTTCAAGATTAATCGGAAAATGAATCTGCTTATAAGCCTGGTATCTTCCGATTAACTGTAACTCTGAAATCAATGGCAATGGCAAATTTTCAACCACTTCCTTTTCATTTAACAATGAAAAAAGATGATAGGTTAATTTGCCTATCTGCCGGCCACTTAATCCGCGTGATTTTAATTTTTCAGTTGTTGGATACATAGGTTCCAGAAAACCTTTGCCTTCACTTTTTTGTGGAGTCATAACTTCCATTTCCGGATGTGTGATCTGGGGCTCACCCATATAGAACCCGGTTTTACCAAAAACCAGGTAACGGTTACCAACAGTTAAAGTTTTTTGAAGCCAGCTAATTCCCTGGAACCATACAAGTTCAATAGTACCTGTATCATCCTGAAGTAATCCTACTAATCTTTTTTTACGGTTATCTCCTTCAACTTGTAACTTACGTAGTGTTCCGACAATTTGGATATAATCCGGGAAGGCCGGAATATCCGAAATACCCGTTACCTCGGTTTTATCAACATGCCTGAATGGAAAATATTCAAGCAGGTCACCAAATGAAAAAATGTTGAGCTCTTTTTTGAGCAATTCAGCTCTGTCAGGCCCTACCCCCTTTAGATATTCTATAGGGTTTTGCAGTATGGATGCAGTGTAAGCGATCGTCAGTTGTTTTCACAAATATAGAGGGGAAAGGTTGATCTTCCTTAGAACTATAATTTCGGGATCGTCAGGAAAATAAATATCTTCATAATTATGAAAATAACAAGTGAACTGCTAAGAGAAACATCCCTTTACGTTGAGCATTTTATGAAAGAGCATTTTGCAGATAAGATCCTGTTTCATAATTACAGGCATACCGTCAAGATAGTCAGGGTATGTGATATGATCAGCATGGAGAGTGATATTAGTAAACATGACCGGTTTATAGTTCATCTTGCCGGTTGGTTTAGTAATATAGGATATAAGGAAGATCCCTTGCATCATGAAGAACATGGCGCTAAACATGCTAAGATATTTTTTGAAGCGAAGGGACTTGATAAGGAAGACATAGATCAGATCCAGTCATGTATCCTTGCAACACGGATTCCTCAACATCCACATTCAATTACAGCCAGGATATTATGCGACGCTATTCTATTTCATTTATCAGACATTACCTACTTTGAAGAATTGGAATTATTGCGAAAAGAATGGGAACTAACCCGTAATGAAAAATACAAGGATGATGAATGGCTACAATTAAACATTGAATTTCTTCAAAGTCATTTTTACTTCAGCCCTTTCGCAAGGAAGAACTTTGAAAAAGAAAAAAGAAACAACCTGATGAAATTAAAGGCCCAGTTTGCTGTAATAAAACACGCAACCACCGTGGACCTTGACAATGAAATAGATGAACAAAGGAATCTTTTTGATTCAAAAACAAAATTTGACAGGGGAGTAGAAACCTTATTCAGGACTGCATCTCACAATCACATGCAACTGAGCCAAATGGGAGATGGAAAGGCTAACCTTCTCATCAGTATTAATTCCATAATTTTATCAATCATCATCTCGCTTATTTTTACAAAGCTTGATACTAATCGCTTCCTGGTGATCCCAACGTTGATGATGATCTGTGTCAGCGTTACCACCATAGTACTCGCGATACTTTCTACCCGTCCAAAGATATCACATGGAAAATTTACGCCACAGCAGATAATAAGAAAAGAAGCAAATCTTTTATTCTTTGGAAACTTTCATAATATGCCGCTGATGGAATATAAATCTGCTGTTAAGGAAATGATGGTGGATACCGAATACCTTTATGAAAGCCTTATCATGGATATTTACTTTATGGGGAAAGTTCTTGCAAGAAAGTATCGTTTTACTACGTGGGCATATACCGTGTTCATGATAGGCCTTGTGGTCTGTATGCTTGCATATATCATATTTTTTTTGCTGTATGATAAAAAATAAGTTGAATCATCCAACCGGATTTAAACTCCCGGTGCTTCTCTTCCATTTCTCAAACAGATCCAATTGCATCTGTTTTTTAAGCGCTTTATTAAGAGTATTAGAATGAACCAATTTTTGTTCTGCACGCACGTCCTTCCAATCCTTCTTCATGGGAATCAAAAATTCATTCCAGGCATCCGGATGTTGTTTTGCACCCGCTTCTTCAGCACGCCATTGGTACAAAATTCCATGATGACGAAGTTTTGAGAGATCAATAACGGCAGTTGTGGCATTTTTAAATACACTGTCAAATATCGCCACATCTTCATTACGGATTATTATTCGAACACTATTCTTATCAACAGGCTTCTTCCATGAAAATAAAAAGTGTGTTGAAAGAACTATTGAATAATTGACAGGCTCTTTCATTAGGACTTCATCACGAAAAACAACAGGGGAAACAGATAGCTTATCAGCCTTTGGAACATTGAATAAGTTATCATAAACATATTTAAAATAACGCTGGCTAACGTTAGTTACTCCTGCCTTTATAATTAATTGCTGAAGTTTTTCGTAAGAATAAGATCCGGCAGAATTTAATTGTAATGACTTTCCATTTGCTCCAATCAACATACAATCGGCCCCCTCTCTTAAGAGCAGGGAATTTGATTTTGCAATCGCGTCTCCGCGCACTGCTATTTTCGAATTATTACCTTGAATAATTTCCACCCTCCCACTTGTGTGATAAATGGCCAGGTTGGTTTGTGCAGATATGCGTATAGAAACCAATCCAAATATTAATATCCAATTAATTATCTTAATGAGCACCCTCCAATAATTTAGAATGAAAATTCCATTTTAACTTATATTTTAAAAACTTGATCAGGTGATAATAGAAAGCTAAAAACTGATCGATCAAAAGAACTGCTACTAAAACTACCGAGGATTCGATTTTCACATTTACTCTTGCGTATAACCAAATTGTAAAATATACAAAAAGAATGCTAATGGTAAATTGAAAAAATAATGTAAAAAGTTGAAACCATAATGCTTTATTGACAAACCAATGTACAAATAAAGGCATCAATAACAACGATAAACAAAAAGCAAGCAAAAAGTTAAGCCATGAAGGGAATACATAAATATAATCCCTATCAAGTGCCATACGGATGATATTTGCATGAATGATCACACCATACATATCTGGCAGGCTTCGTCCGGATAATTTTGGATTCAAGGGGGTAAAAAACCGGTCTTCATCCAAACTGATTTTATCCGGTGCCAGGGCAGAACCCATATAACCTAATAGTACTATTTTATTTTTTACTGAATCTAAGTTATACCCGGGATCCATGACTTCATCATAATTGTGATATACAAAATTCTGCAAATTGCCATAATACCTGATCTCGGTTTTATGCTCCTTCCTTTTTAGCAATTCATTTGCCAGTGCGGAATCATATAATTGCATTATGGCTGTTGTGAAGGCAGGTATTTGATGATATCCGGGATAATAATAACGTATAGTAGTAAAGTCACTTCGGTCTCCTACCATGTTTACATAAGAGTTGGAACGGCTTTCAAAAAAAGGATTGCTTCTTGCTTCGCGCATGAGAGAATCAAAAGAAGCTATATATGGTATTACAAGATTATTGTTTTGCGAGATCACCTGGCGCAACAAAGAATCTGAATAGTCCCTCCTGTCGGGAAAGATAGCATCAATTCCAACAACCTTAGGCTTCCCGGTTTCCAATTTTTCAATTAATAAGGCAATTTCACTCCTGTTGCGGTTTTCAATATTTACAAGCACTAAAGGCCCATTATAAATTTTATCCTGGTTAACAACCTTTGAATAATAAAGATCAGTAAGCGTGAAATCACCGAAAGCTTTAGTAAAGGGGCTTAAGAGAGAAACATTCAGAAGTATAAATGATAATAGAAAAATACCGGCAAATACAAAAATATTTATCAACAAATATTCCCAAAAATGGGGTCGTTTTTTTTTTGATCTCATTAAGGGGGTTTTTACTTTCATTTTCAATAACAACAAAAAAGGGTATAAACAGGAGATCCATTTATACCCTTTTTATTTTTTTAATAAGTGCTTATGGTTGCTTTAAATTGATAGTAAACACCCTGCTGTCGTTACAGTAACTGTCATTTGTCCAATAATACGTTCCGCCTGCAGATTTAGCATACCAATGAGTCCAGTTACCTGGTGTCCATACATCGAAACGAACTGAGGTAGCATATGGTGAAAGGCGACCCTGGTATTGATCTTCAACCCATACGTCTACATAATAACCCGTGAAATTGTCAAGGTAGAGATAGCAATACCCTCTTTTCTTAGACTTTGCACGCGGCTTGTCTTCGGTGGGAACAGTAAGATTTTCTTTTCCACCCCCCTGTTTTCCATAAACCATTACTTTTTTTTGCGTTTTTGCTTGTGCACTTGCCTGATTGGAGAAGCAAATGCTTAAACCAATAACGGCGATTGCAATCAACATGACCTTTTTCATAATTGTTTTGTAGTTTAAAGTTTAAAAATATAATAAATAATAATTCCCAAAATTTGTTATCACATCATTGAGTGATATGATATGGCAGTGTAACAATATTTACCGCATCTGGTTGGATCGCTTCCTCCTTTGGCCCCCTTTTATTGTTCCCCTCTGCTTTAAAAGTTCCTGCAACCAGTTTTTCAAAAGGATTCAGCGCTCCTCCACGAGTACTCATATTAGTAGCACGGCTTTCAAATATGTCTCTCATATCTAACGGCACATCGGATGCAATCACTTTTAATACGTCTACACCAAATGGCGGTCCAATAGTAAATATCTTTTCAAGTTTTACTGTTTGCCCCTGTAATATCCTGAATTCTTCAGCCTGATCTCTTCTGCCAGGTATTAAAACATTCACTACATTGTCTGGCTGAATATCAAGTACAGTGTAGTATAATATTTTTTGATCACTATGATTCGTAATGTTAAGCCGAAATTTATCTCCATCCTTAAAAGTAACATTTCCTGATTGATCTGACCTGGTTTTGATATTTACATCCATATACTCCGCAGAACGGGGGGTAGAACAATTCGCCACACACTTAAGTGGAACAAATTCCACAGTCACTTTATAATCATTGTTGCTGAGAGAAAGGCTGCGCAAATATTTTGCCCTGGCATAATCTCCAATTTTCATTGACAAGGCATTGTATAGCGCCTGATTTTCCAGATGCTTATCGACCTGGAAAATCACCATCTCTCCAGCATTTACGAGGTAGATTGAATCTTGGGAAAATGCATTCATTCCACTTTCAATAAATAGATCTGCGGCATTTTCAACCAGCGTTGCCTGTTTGATATTTGTAAACAATTCCTTTACACTTTTAGCAAGTGCCGGATCTGCAACATTAATTTTTACTTTTACTCCCAGATCACCAAAATTCACCTGGTCAAGGTAAACCCAGGCATTTTTCAATTGTGCATCAGGAATCATTTTATCGAGTTTAATTTCTGAGGTATAGTCTCCCGCATCAGTAATAACTGCATGGGTTAGAATGCTTGCATTTGCAGTATCACGGGTATCTGCTTTATATAATTTTAAAGTTGTATTTGCAAAAATGCCGTAGATTTTCCCAACAGGAATGGTAAGTGTTTTTGCGACACTATCCTTGGTAACAGTATAGTACAAAGGCTTCCCAACACCCTTTCCGCCAAATAAAACATAATCCAGGTCACCTTCAGCTAAAGGAGTTTGCCTGGAAACCAATGAACTCATCTCTACTTTAATATTATCAAACAATCCCCGATAAGTGGTATTCTTTTCTGCATTTGTAAGTGCTCGTGAAAATGCCAATGAAAGGGATCCGGCACCAGTACCATCGGGCAATACAGCTTCCTGGTTAGATTCTTCTGGTGATGAAGCAAAGTAACCGGCCATGGGTGCCATTCCTTTGGTTTCATTGATTATGTTGTATGCATCATCAGTAATTTTCCTAACTATACCTTGCTTAATTTTGAAAGAAGGACTTGCATAAATTTCGTTGGTTCCTCTTTTTCTACCAACCCCCCTGGTCATAGTTCCAGAGTGGCAAGCATCAATTATAACAAGTAAATTTCCCTTTTCACCCAGCTTTGAACGTAATAATGCCAATTTTTGTCCGAGTAAATCATCACGGAAATGATTATCTGCACCGGCCCGATAATGAAGAGGTGCATCATAGGGAATGATAGATTCGTCCAGGCCATCTGCTTCATCTCCATTATCATCTTCAATCTGCTGACCATGCCCTGAAAAATGAAAAACTGCTATATCACCAGGTTGTGCACGCTGAATAAGATATTTATCAAATGCCTCTTTCATCCCAGCAAGGGTTGCCTGCCTATCTGTGATCACAGCAATATTTTGTTCCTTAAACCCTTGTTTCATTAAGGCATCTTTAATAAGCTTTACGTCATTGATTGAACTTAACTCTCCCCAACCTGAACTCGCAGGATATTTAGAAATTGCCACTATGAGAGCAATCTTATTCGGATTTTGTCCTACTATATTTATAGAAAATAATGAACAGATTAATACTATCGCAGTTACTTTCATTTTGGTATCTTTTAAAATCTGTTGCATCAAAGTAATGGATATTTTTTTTCTAATCAAAAACCGAGTTTTCTTTTTTTATTTCCAAATGCAAAATACGGTATGCTTATAGCTGATATTATACCCTCTGGACGGTATTTTGACGATTTAATATATTTTAAATCAAATAACACATTGGCAATCAACTTTCTCTATTTCAACTGATTATGATTAGCAATAGCCTTTAACCTACTATCATCAACCCGTAATTAAAAAAGAATTAATAAAAGTTTTATACGTCTGATTTTTTTGTATTACTTTGAAGCACCTCTACTGAAAGAATTAAGCTACCTGCCTAAATGCCTGCCTGGTTAATATTCATTTATTTAAAAAACTTAGTTTATGAGAAAATCAAAAATGATCGTTCTATTGCCATTCCTTTCTGCGATTATGTTGACTGCGTGCAATGGTAGTAAAGATTCTAACAAAGAAAAGATTTCCGAAATTCCGGTTTCAACAAGTTCAAAGGAAGCACAGGCCAGTTTCCAGAAAGGCCTGGGGTTTAGTGATGACGGCGATGCACAACAAGCCAGAACGTATTTTTCAAAAGCTATTGAGCAGGATTCCTCCCTTGGAATCGCTTATTTATTCAGGGCGGGTACAGCAACAACCCCTTCGGAATTTTCTGATGATGTTACTAAAGCAAAGGACCATCTGAATGGAGCAAGCGATTGGGAAAAATGGTACTACGATTTCTCTGCTACTTTTTTAAATTCAGATTATAACAAAAGACTTGATATTGTAAAGAAAATCGCAGATAAATATCCCGATGCTGCCAGAGCCCAAATTGATTTGGGAAACACTTACAGCCAGGCAAATGATTTCGCAAAAGCAAGAGAATGTTTTCTAAAAGCTGTGGACCTGAACCCAAATTGGGCAGGAGCGCAAACAGCCGTATCCACTTCTTATCTCTTTAATGAACCCAAGGATTTTAAAAAAGGAGAAACCTATGCTCAAAAAGCTGTGCAGCTTTCTCCAAATAGTCCAGGCGCCCAGATATTATTAGGGGATTGTTATCGTGCTGAAGATGATATGACTAAAGCCAGAGATGCTTATGCAAAAGCAATTACGCTTGCACCCAATACTTCCGCAGGTTACTACAAAAAAGGGCATGCGGAGAGTTTTCTTGGGAACCTGGATGAAGCAAGAAAAAATTATATGGAAGGAAGCAAGTATGATAGTGTGAAAATGAACGCTATGTTGAATTATGCCAATACATACGTATATGGGGGAGATAGTAAGGCAGCTTGTAAATGGATTATGGAACAATATAATAAAATCGATTCAGGAACTGAAACATCAGAGAAAAAATTACTAAGTAAATTAAATGCCTTGAATTATTGTGCTCAGATTGCTTTTCATTTGGAAGATGTAGCAAGCTTGAAAGATATGGTAGGTAAAATTGAGCCATTATCAAACCAACTGGAAAGCCAGCAACCAACAAATGAGGCCAAGCTCACTCAACACGCAAGCATCATTTATTGGCAAGCAGCAGCGCTGGCAGTAGATGGCAAATATGATGATGCTAAGAAAAAAGCTGAAGAAATGAAAACTTCCCTGCAGCCAGTCAATGATCCATTAAAAAACGAGGGCTATGAATTTTTAATGGGTTATATAAGTATGAAACAAAAAAATTACGCTGATGCAGTCAGTCATTTTGAAAAGTCAGATCCAAATGTCATCTATAACCTATATTGGCTGGCTATGGCAAATGAAGCTGCCGGAAATAAAGACAAAGCTAAGGATGCCTATAAAAAGATTGCGGTCTACAATTTCAATGATGTAGGATATGCATTGATCCGGAATGATGCCAAGAAAAAAGCAGCTATGTAAGCTAAGTAGTTATTTTGGGTGGGGGAGCCGCGAAGCGGCTTCCACCATCTCATTTCTGAATACCACCATTCCATCAAATACATCCACCAGTACAGGATGTGTTTTATCAATGTCTCCAGCTAATAATCTTTTACTAAGCTGGTTAACAATTTGTTTTTGTATGAGCCTTTTCAAAGGCCTTGCTCCAAACTGGGGGTCAAAGCCATTATCAGCAAGATATTCAAGTGCATAATCTGTAAATTCAAGTTTAACTCCATTTTCTGCGAGTAATTGTTTAAGACCGTTTAGCTGGATACGAATGATATCTTTGATCTCCTTTTTCATCAAAGGCTGAAACATGATCACTTCATCAATACGATTTAAAAATTCAGGCCGGATAGTTTGACGCAAAAGATCTATCACTTCTCTTTTTGTTTCCTCTACCACTTGTTCCTTATTTATTTCTGTTACATTTTCAAAATTCGCCTGAATAATATGACTTCCAATATTGCTTGTCATGATTATGATCGTATTCTTAAAGTTTACCACCCGGCCTTTATTGTCGGTAAGGCGGCCATCATCCAATACCTGTAATAGAATATTAAATACATCGAGGTGAGCTTTTTCGATCTCATCCAACAATACCACGCTATAAGGTTTTCTCCTAACAGCTTCGGTTAACTGGCCACCTTCCTCATAACCAATATATCCCGGAGGTGCACCTACCAACCTGCTTACAGAATGCTTTTCCTGGTATTCACTCATGTCGATCCTGGTCATCATGCTATCGTCATCAAATAAATAATCTGCAAGTGCCTTAGCCAATTCTGTTTTTCCTACCCCGGTGGTACCAAGGAAAATAAAAGAACCAATCGGTTTCTTAGGATCATGCAGACCGGCCCTGCTGCGCCGGATCGCATCTGCCACGGCTTCAATTGCCTCATCTTGCCCCACTACCCGTTTGTGCAATTCTT
>JADGPY010000044.1 GCA_017882205.1 Chitinophagaceae bacterium | reverse complement strand
CTTATCATCGCAAGCTTGATCATATCAGCTGCAGTTCCCTGGATAGGTGAGTTGATAGCATTGCGCTCAGCAAAACTCCTTACAGTGAAGTTCCCGGAATTAATATCTTTTAACCAGCGTTTACGCCCCATCAGCGTTTGTACATAACCGTTCTCCCTGCAGAAATTGATCATATCATCCATGTATCCCTGAATATTGGCAAATTGTTTCTTGTAATTATCAATGATGTCACGTGCTTCCTGCCTGGATATATTTAAATTCTCTGCAAGCCCAAATGCACCCTGGCCATAAATGATTCCAAAATTTACACTCTTGGCCTTATAACGCATTTCCTTTGTTACATCTTCTTCGTACACATTGAACACTTTTGCCGCAGTTGCTGTATGAATGTCTTTTTTCTCTTTGAACGCGGTACACATTGCAGGATCGCCACTGATGGCTGCAACGATCCGTAATTCTATTTGAGAATAATCTGCAGAGATGATCTGGTGGTCCTGGTCGCGTGGAATAAAAGCCTTTCGGATCTCCCTTCCCCTTTCAGTTCTTACTGGTATATTCTGGAGGTTCGGATTATTGCTGCTTAGCCTTCCGGTAACCGCTATTGCTTGTCCATAGGAGGTATGTACCCGTCCCGTTCGTTTATTAATAAGTTGAGGCAAAGAATCTACATACGTAGATTTTAATTTCGAAAGCTCACGAAAACCTAAAATATCTTCAACAATCTGATTCTGATGAGAAAGCTTTAATAATACATCTTCCCCAGTGGCATACTGTCCACCTTTCGTCTTTTTTGCTTTTGGATCCAGGTGAAGCTTGTCGAATAATACCTCTCCCAGTTGTTTTGGTGATGATAGATTAAATCGAACGCCTGCTTGCGAATAAACACTTTCCTCACACCTTTTAGCTTCAATCTCTAATTCTTTTGAATAGTTGTTTAGAAAACCCATGTCCACTCTCACACCTTCAAATTCAATATCAGCAAGAACTTTCACAAGAGGGGATTCCACTTCATTAAAGACTTTCTCTACGTCTTTTCCCTTCAGCATTGGAGTAAAAACATTCTTCAACTGCAATGTGATATCAGCATCTTCAACAGCATACTCTTTAATTTTTTCCAACTCTACATCACGCATAGTTCCCTGGTTCTTACCTTTCCTGCCAATCAGCTCTTCTATTGATACTGGTAAATAGCCGAGGTATTGTGCACTTAGCAAATCCATATTGCGCCTGCCTTCAGACTCTATTACATAATGCGCCAGCATGGTATCAAAAACTTTTCCTTTAAATTCTACCCCATACCATTTCAATACTAAGAGATCATATTTAATATTCTGCCCCACCCATATTTTCTCAGGATCATTAAATAGGTTAGAGAAATTATCCAGGATTAATTTGACTTGTGCCTGATCAGCAGGTAGGGGAACATAATATCCTTCATGGGGATTGTAGCTAAAGCTTAATCCTACCAGTTCCGCATTGTTTGCATCAATCCCGGTTGTTTCTGTGTCAAATGAAATTTCCTTTATTGGCGATAGCTTCGCAACCAATTCTTTTATTGCTTCGTCGCCTGCTACAACCTTGTATTCATGAGAGGTGTTGTTGATATTCTTTTCTGCAATAAGTCCTGGCTTCTCTTCCTCTTTTGCAGGTTCTTCAGGTCTGGGAATTGGCTGTTCCATTGCATTGCCGAAAAGGTCAGTCTGTACAACCTGTTGTCCCATCACAAAAGCACTATACTCTTCTCCCAATATTCTTCTTCCCAAACTTTTGAATTCGAGTTCTGTAAAAATATCTTTTAAGGCTTCAGTATTATAAGCCTTGATACGAAAATCTTCTTCATGAAATACGCAAGGCACTTCAGTAATAATAGTTGCTAATTTTTTGCTGAGGATCGCCATCTCTTTTCCATTCCTTATCTTCTCTCCTATGGAACCTTTTATATTATCTGCATTCGCTAATATATTCTCCAATGTATCATAGTCTGCTAACAACTTCGCAGCTATCTTTTCTCCCACACCCTTGATTCCAGGAATATTATCGACCGCATCTCCCATCAATCCAAGAATATCAATAACCTGTGAAACATTTTTTATACCCCATTTCTCACATACTTCTTTCGCACCCATTATCTCCACTTTTCCACCCTGGTACCCGGGTTTGTATATCTTTATTTTATCAGTCACGAGCTGTCCGAAATCTTTATCGGGGGTCACCATGAATACTTCATAGCCAGCCTTTTCAGCTTGTTGTGCAAGGCCACCGATTATATCATCTGCTTCATATCCATCACACTCTACTACAGGAAGATTGAAGCCCTGTATGATCCTTTTAATATCGGCAAGGGAAATAGCAATATCTTCCGGCATTTCCTCCCTTTGGGCCTTGTAGGCCACAAAATCTGTATGTCGCTCTGTAGGTGCACTTGTATCAAAAGCTACAGCCAAATGAGTCGGCTTTTCCTTACTGATTAATTCAAATAAAGTATTAGTAAAACCAAATTGCGCATTGGTGTTCTTACCTTTTGAGGTTAATATTGGGTTTCGAATCAGCGCATAATAGGCCCGGTAGATCAATGCCATTGCATCCAGCAGAAACAATTTTTTTTCCATTCTGTAAAACTACTTTTTATCAATTAGTTTTTAGATTTTAGTTAGGAGTAGCTGAAAGAGATATCTTCTTTTGCCAGGCAATATTTCCGCTTTATGGCATTTATATTGTAGTGAGAATGATATAAATCATCTTTTTAGGTGATGATACTCAGAAAATTCAATTCTACCCCGATATACCTTGCATCACCAAAGAAAAAAACATTTTATAAACTGCTAAAACAATTTTAGTTCATTAAAAAATAACATATATGAAACTGTTTCAAAAAAAATTCACTTGGGTACTAGCTACCATTATTTTGACTTTTGGTTATGTAGTAAGTTGTACTAAAAATGACCAGGTGCTTACGCAGGCAACTACCTCAAATGGCACCACGCTTGTCTCCATGAAAGTTAGCACTGGGCCAACCATTGATGGCACTGTCGATGCTATGTGGAACAATGCAACCAAATTGAATGTTACAACTCAAGTGCCCGATCCAGGCAATGGTATTTTTGCCGGTTATATAGGTGAAACCTATCCAGTCACTTTACGTTCAATGTATGACGATCAGAACATTTATTTCTTAGCTGAGTGGGCAGACGCCGAAAAAAGCGTAGCTGTTTCAACGTGGTATTTCAATCCAGCTCTAAATGTTGCAGGCAAAACAGGTTGGGCACAGGAACCTTCAAGCAAAAGCTTTGACGCAAATGGTACATTAATAAGAGATGGCTTTGGCGAAGACAAACTTGCCATGTTATGGAATATCGATAATTCAACGCCGAAATTTATAACCCAAACCTGTTATGCAAGCTGTCACGTATTTACACCTTATTTAGATTATTCTGTTACACCCGCGGTATTGAAACCTAATGCAAGTGGTAACCATTATACTAATGGTCCTAGTGAAAAGATTGACATGTGGTGGGCTCATTTAAGTAAAGATTTGGTAAATAATCAGATGGATGATAATTACCAGGATTGGGCAGGTGGTCCCGGAGTAACCAATTTAGTTGGTGGTTCTGGAAATGGTCGGCATGTGGATGGTATAACCGTATCTGGAGCTAGCGCTACCTGGCCTTATGCTCCTACCTATACAACAACTCCTGTACAGGGATCTTCCAACAACAGGCAATCCCTTAAATTAGATGGTACCGGAGCCACAGTAACTGTACCTATGTGGATTATACCTAATGCTACTAATTATTATTATATTAAAGCAAGCGATACACTGGCAGCGGGTTCTGCAAGAAAAATAACCGCCATAAGTTCATCTGGGGTATTAACCTATAATGGTGGTACCATTGAGCCAAATGTAGGTGCGGATTATTTACAAGTTGCAGGAGTATACGGTAGTGATGGTCCAAAATGTATCCCAAGTTATATAGCATCTCCATTAATAAATGAACGTGCCGACATTACTTGTTCAGCAGTATATACCGGTTCAGGCTGGGTAGTAGAATATAAGCGTAAATTAAAAACAGGCGATGTTTTGAAACAGGATATAGACTTTACGAGCTTACAGGATCAACCATTCGGTGTAGCCATCTGGAATAAATCCAATAATCAACATGGCATAAAACCTAATTTACTTTTGAAATTTCAAAAATAACCAGTAGGAGTTCTTGTAATTACTTAAATAATTAGATCATGTCAAAGAAAATAATAGCTATAACATTGATACTGGTTGTTACGTGTATGGTTTTTGTTACCGGCTGTTATAAAGTAATAACAGTTATCCCTCCAAGTGAGGAAGTTACAAGGCCGGTAAGCTTTAAAGATGATTTGACTCCCATTCTTGCTGCAAGTTGCAGTTTAAGTGGATGTCATAACACCGGAGGACTAAAACCTGATTTAACAGTAGATAAAGCATATAATTCTCT
>JADGPY010000298.1 GCA_017882205.1 Chitinophagaceae bacterium | reverse complement strand
ATTAATTTACTTTTGGCAATTACTGACGGATTCGCCTCTTCGTCGACAGCCGATATAGAGCAGGCGCAACAACTGCTGCACCAGCTTCCAAACGATTATGAAAAAAATTATTATGCCGGTATCATAAAGGAACGTAAGGGAATGGTCATTTTAAACCGGAAAATATCAGGTGCCCATTTTGTTGCTTATGAGTGGCTAAATGAAGCTATGGCGTTTTATGAAAAGGCGGAGGCTCTTCGTCTGCATGGAAATGATGATGCAATCCTGCGCTGGAACACTTGCGTCCGCCTGATAAAGAGCCGCCATCTGAAACCCAGAGATGAAGAGCATGTTGAGCAGCCTTTAGAATGATCTAAAAAGAGCTTTTGCAGCCCATGCATCCATTTTCGTCTCCAGTACAGAAAGCGGCATTGCCCCATCTTTTAGCAGCTCATCGTGATATGCGGATAGTGTAAACTTTGCCCCTAACTGTTTTGCATATTTATCCCGAAGCTCCTTGATCTTTAATTCTCCTACTTTATAACTAAGCGCTTGACCTGGATTGGCCATATATCTTTCAATTTCAGCTGTGGCACTTTGTTCAGTTATAGGTTCATTTTTGCGCATATAAGTTATTGCCTGCTCTCTTGTCCATCCTTTTGAATGCATACCAACATCTACCACCAGCCTGATGGCACGATGCATTTCGTCGCCAAGCGCATAGAAGTATTGATAAGGATCTGTATAACAACCCAGCATCTTGCCCAGGCTTTCGCAATACAATCCCCACCCTTCCGCATAGGCGCTGTTGCCTCCGTCCTGCCTGAACTTTGGCAAGCTTTTGTTTTCTTTCTGGATCATTATCTGGAAATGGTGACCCGGAATAGCTTCATGAATAAACAGGTTTTCTTTTGCAGTAGTATATTTTGTGGCATCAACAATCGGAACATAAAATATCCCGGGACGCGTTCCATCCGTTAATCCCGAATAATATTGTGCGGCTGCAGAAGCTGCACGAAAAGCTTCTGTCTGACGTATCTCAAAAGCAGTTTTTGGGCGCAGTGTAAATAAATCATTTAAATGAGGTTCTATTTTTCCTTGTATGGCCCGGTAAGCAGCCAATACTTCTTCCGGAGTTTTATAAGGCAAAAATTTAGGATCTGATTTGGTGTAGATAAAAAACGAATCCAATGTTCCGTTAAACTTCACCTGAACCCTAACCTTTTCCATTTCTGCACGAATCCGTTTTACTTCCAACAGACCGGTATTAAAAAGCTCGTCCGGTTTTTTATTAGTAGTAGTAAAACTGCGAATGGCATAATCATACATTCTATCTCCACCAGGCAAAGAACCTATACCGCTGGTGGCTCTTGCTTTGGGTAAATACTCATCCTTTATAAATATGGCCAATTTATTGTAAGAAGGATTTATATATTCGGTGATCAATTTTTTAAAAGCCTCCGTTAGTCTTACTTTATCTGCTTCAGTAAAACTTGCTGGAAATTTATTAACTGGTCCGAAGAAAACACTTTTAGTAACATCGTCTTTTTGTAAAGCTTCCAATTGAGGAATCATTTTTATAACAAGCGCTTTAGGCAAGACTATATTCTCTGCTATTCCTTTTTTAAAATAAGAAATGGCGCTATCACACCATTCGGCAAACTTCTTTGCCCGGCTTAACCAATCATCATAATCTTTTACAGTTTTAAATGGTTGCGCGCCAGTACCACTTCCAAGTTGTGCTATTGACAGGTGAAGTCCGACAAACTGGTTAAAAGGTATCCTGTTTAATTTATAGGTCAATCCTTCAATTGCCATCTCCATATTCCGCTTAAATATGTCGTAACTGATCTTATCATTTTCATTCAAGGCATTTCTATCAAATTGTTTTATACCATTTAGATAGGTAAGGTTAAACTGCTTAGTTTTCCCGTTATAAGTATCTGTAAAAGTAACAGGCATCAGATCATTGTAACGATAATCACCATTAGAAGTGGCCATCATTGGTTGTAACTTATAATTATCTTCGGTATACTCTTTAAAAAATGCAGCCAACGCTTTATTATCCGCTGTTTGGCAAAATGCAGGATGAATGCAGAAGAAGGTAAATGCAAGCAGTAAGTATTTCATTTTTAGGGATTGAGGTATCAATATACTTATTATTTGTTTTTGAAAAACAATTGTCAGATATAGGGATATTTTGTTTGCAGGAAAAGTAGGCTTTATGTTCAATGGCAAAGGTGAAATAGAATCCATAGCACCCAATGATAACAGTACCAACAAAGCATTGAACCGGAGAGTGGAATTTATTAAACTGTAACGGGCATAAAAAAACCCTCCAGGTGGGGGGTTTTGTTAATTAATCTGACTTTTTTTAGCTATCTTAACAGGATACATTTTATACTTCAAATTATCTAACATGCAAAAGATTATTAGGTTGGGAGTTGTTTTTTATTTAATCTTTACCTCTACTGCACTTTATGCGCAAAAAAAAGAAAAAGATCATGTACCTGGAAAGAACAATATTCTAAAAATAAATTTACCCGCGCTTGTATTAAAAAACATTTCTGTACAATACGAAAGAAAGATTGCCAAAAAAACTTCCGTAGCAGTAAATGTTCATACGATCCCTTTTGGATCATTGCCTTTTCAAAGTACTTTCAAAAGTTTAGCCAACAGTACAAGTACAGATGTCCAGTTTGACCAGTTCAAGCTTGGGAGCTTTGGCGTTGTACCTGAAATTAGATTTTATGTTAGCAAAAAAGGTGCGTTGCATGGATTTTATATTGGCCCATTCTTTAGCTACTCAACATATAAGGTGAACCTGCCTATCAACTATAGCAGCAATACAAAAACGGGAATTTTTGATGGTAACCTAAATGCAACTACCGGTGGTTTGCAGTTCGGATCACAATTCAGTTTAGGTAAACACCTGACTTTAGACTGGTGGATATTTGGTCCGAATTATGGCTCTGCATCAGGATCGCTGAGTTTTACCGCGTCATTATCCACATCTGACCAAACGGATATGAGCAATCAATTAGCACAGGTACAAACTGATGCCCCCTTTAAGGCTATTAAATCATATTCTGTAAGCAGTACCGGCGCCAATGTAACTGCAAAAGGACCATGGGGAGGATTGAGAGGTGGAGGATTTAATTTGGGATTTAGATTTTAATGGACGTTCTGCCGAGCGGGCGTCAGCCATCAAAGCCCGGGAGAAAATTCTGCATCATATTTAATAAACACATAGGACCTTAAATAACATAATATCTCTTAACTAAATGACATTGCCCTACGGGGTTCCTACCGTATAAACCCCGGTAGCGAATCAAAGTATTCAGCTTCCCTGGCTGTAAGCAAGTAATCCTTCAATCCAAACAAAATAGATTTAAAAGAAGTGTACAGCTCACGGTTAAAATTTATGAGGGTAGAAATTTCCATTTCATTAACCCTGTTGGCCACGCTTTCCTTATAAAGTAATTGCAGTGTTTCCGAGTATCCCGTAGTTATTGACTGGTAAACAGCGGTTAACTCCTCAAAATGATTTGTCATGGTTTCCTTGTTCAGCATTACCAGAATCCGCCTGTAAAAATTTAATAGCTTTTCCCCAGACTGTACATAAAAATTATATTTAACATCATTTGATGAATTACGAATCTGCTCAATATCATGTTCAGCATCCCGGATGTTTTTTGCAGCATACATCGTATTTCGTATTGCAGAAATCAATTGGTTCAGCCTTTCAGTTTCCGCTTTACCTGTGGTTGCATTCTGTAGCCTTAAATAAAAGATATGCATTTCCCCATGCAATTGTTTAATATAATTATATTTCTCTGTAGTTGAATTGTTATGAAAGTCCTTGTATACAGTGAGACCTTCCTTTATGCTTTCTTCCAGGTCAAATAAATCAAGACTGTAATCAATCACATGACTCATTAAATTTTTTGTTTCATTTTCCAGTGCCTCTAAAGCAAGGTCCGTATCTGTAACCGGTACTTTACTAATGTAAAAGCTTTCATCCTGTTTATCAGAGAAACGTTTCAATAGAAACTTCCCTAAAAGGTTTAAGAAAGGAAAAAATAAAATGACAGTCCCAAGGTTTACAAAACTCTGAAAGAAAACCAATGCAACAAGGTTATTTTTAATTTGGAGCGCCGCAGTAATTAAATGATTTACTGGCTGCAGTACTAAGAAAATAATAATTACTGTCACCATGTTGAAAAGAAAATTACCCAATGCCACTCTTTTCTTACTGGCCAATCCTTTTGCCGAAGCTAAAAATAATTTAAAGGTGGTTCCAACCTCCGAGCCAAGAACGATTGCCATGGCAACAGATAAGGTAATGGCATTTGTGTGTAAAGCGCTTAAGGTAAGTGCCATGGTGGCGGAGCTGGATTGAACAATCGCGGTTAATAAAATACCCAGCAGCAGGAAGGCAATTAATGGATAATGATTAAAAAAAGATAAATCTGTTTGCTTTACAAATCCTTCCATTCCATCTTTTATAAAACCAAGAGCTACAAAAAGGAACGCCAGGCTAAATAAAAATTTGAACCATAGAAACCATTTGCTTTCATCGTTAATGAACGCCATACCAATTCCCGTAATAGCTGCCACAGGCAATACAAAACTTTGGATGTTAAAATTAAAACCAAGGGTAACAACCATCCAGCTATTGAGTGTGGAGCCAAGGTTTGAGCCAAGAATTAAAGACAATGCATTTTCCATTCTTACAACACCGGCACCAACCATACTTAACACCAGCAGGTTTACGATAGAGCTGCTTTGCAGGAGGCCTGTTACTATTGCTCCCCCACCAATTGCTTTTACTTTGTTGGTTGTCTGCTTCTTCAAAAATAGTTTGAACCTCCGGCCGGCTAAAAGCCGTAAAGAATTTTCCATAAAATTCATAGCCAGCAAAAAAAAAGCAACACCGGCCAGCATCTTCCAAATATCAAATGAGGCAGACATGATTATAAATAAAGGTTAATGGTTATTTTGTCTCAGCCCCTGATTATTATCAGCAAGCCAGCTTACCTATGTCATAATTCTGATCGTATTCTTTTATCAATTTACAATTTTAAAACTTATGCAGACCAATACTCAATCAAGCTCGTCCCTTTTAAAATACCTCCAAATAGTATTTTTTACAGTGGTGCTCCTGTACTTTGGAAAAACACTTCTAATCCCATTATTTTTTGGATTGTTCATTGCCATGGTTATGTATCCCATCAGTAAGTGGCTTGAACAACATGGATGGAGTAGGCCTTTTGCCATTGCCGCTTGCCTCCTGATTGTAAGTATTCTTCTTGCTGCGTTATTAGCACTAATGGCATGGCAACTGAAAGTATTCAGTAAAGATGCTCCGGCTATATATAACAAGCTTGAAGCCGTGGCGCTACAAATGCAGACATGGATCATTGAAAATATTGGGTTAACAACCGATATGCAAATTAACTGGAGCGCAAAACTTACGGATACTATCGGGGGCATATTAACATTAACTTTTAATTCAACCGTCAATACACTAGTTATCCTTTTTCTCACTCCTGTTTATACCGCATTGTTTATGTACCAGAGAAAAGTATTGGTTAAGTGTTTGAGATTAATTACACCAGCGAGGTACCAGGATCAGCTTAATACTATTTTAAAGCAAACTATTCAAACTTACTTCAACTACATTAAAGGAATGATCCTGGTTTATATTATAGTTGGCGTGCTTAACACCATTGGCCTGCTTGCATTGGGAGTTAAAAACGCCTTACTCTTTGGAATGCTTTGCGCTATTATGACCATCATTCCATATTTCGGTCTTATAATCAGTGAATTATTGCCCATTTCAGTTGTGTGGATGGAAACCGGGAGTATCTGGTACGTGTTGGGAGTAATAGCTGTATTCAGTTTTGTACAATACCTGGAAGCCAATGTGATTTTCCCAAGAGTGGTAGGCACCCAGTTGAACGTGAGCACATTAGCTGTTCTGGTTGCTATTATTGCTGGTGGGATTATCTGGGGTGTTTCTGGAATGGTGTTATTTATTCCATTTGTTTCAATTCTAAAAATTATCAGTGATAATATAGACGAATGGAAGCCAATTAATGTATTACTAAGCCGTTAATAGCAAATTGTTCTTCAATCACTGGAGTAGTTGTAATTGAAGTTTGCACTGGTGATTTTACCGTCCATTCTTTGCTGTTGTGATTTATAACTTCATATTTTCATCGGGGTTCTCTGAATAAAAAGTTCATACAACTTCATCAATATCCATTGCATTGCCTGCCATCCATATAGACCAAGTATTACTAATGCCAGCACAAGTGCGAACCAATACGCTGTTATACGAGGTTTTATTTTGTGTGCTGTTATCATAAAAATAATTTTAGTTGTTATTTATAACGGCTACTAAAATATATTGCTAATGGGGTATTTTTTTTTATCCTTAATTAATGGAAGACCAGCATTTATTACGGTTGTATCTTTTATTTCAACCCGATGTTGTGAATGAACAAGCACTTCACTATGGTAAATAATAGTTGCATTTACAGAATTGGTAATAAAACAATACTTAAGAGTCTTTTCCAATGCAAGATTTGCCTTCTCTCGTAGTGTTTCATCAGCTATATACACTTTGGGGTAGAGGTTGATGTTGGTAAATTTGTACCTGCCATCAATAACTTCGATTTGTCCGATAGTATCGCACTCGAAATGTGAGATATTAAAGTGAAGTTTTTTTGCAAACGCCAGGTAAGTGGTCATAAAACCACTGCTGATGGAACTTAGAAAAAGATGTGCCGGGGTCCAGGGCTTTCCTTCCCCGCCAAATACCGGTGGGGTAGCCACATGAACAGTCCCTTTAGCATCTTTGGCTGACAGAATGCCTCTTGTATCTGCGAGCCAGTTAAGCTGCACTTCAAAAAAGAATTGTTTGTCAGTTTTGCCTGTCATGGTGTTGATTTTAGCTGACAAATTTATTTGGATTAGGGTGAAGGGAGAATGATTTATATCAGTATTTAAGCTGATTTCCCTTTGTCTGATGATTCTTGTTATCGTTTTTACTGACGAACATCATTTTAATTAAACATTTACCTGTCTAAGTTTGACCTAAAAAAAATACGTTTATGAGAATAATTTTCATTGTCATGATGTCTCTTTTTGTTTTTCAAATGGAGGCACAAAAAGTAGTAATGCTGCACAAATCCAATGGGCAACAACGGGCATTTTATGGCAACCAACCCTTGCAGGATGCGTATGATGCAGCGTCAAATGAAGACACTATTTACCTGCCGGGGGGAACTTTTGTTATACCTACTATTGACAAACGCTTAACGATCTATGGAGCTGGCCATTATCCTGATTCTACGCAGGCAACAGGAAAAACAATCATTGCAAATTCCTTTTATATTAACTCCAATGCAGATTCGTTTCATTTGGAAGGTGTTGATATAAATGGAAGTATTTCTGTCAATTCTAATGTAAATTACCTGCTTCTCAAACACAACAGTTTTATAAGTATTGATTACAGCATTGTGCCAGTGTCTTCTAATAGCCGGATAGAAGGAAATGTAATCAGAGGAAGCGTTAGTGCTACTTACGCTGCTAATCTGCTTTTAGTAAATAATATCATAGCTGGACAACTCATCTCTACCACAAATGGAGATGTTATCCGTAACAATATTTTCCTGATCAATGCCTCAAATTATACTTTAAACAATTGCTTTTATACGTTATTTGAGAACAATATCTTTTTAAATACCCTTGCCTCTTGCGTTGTGTTTGGAGGAAGTGATTACAATACCTTTTCAAATAATGTATTTACTATTACACCCACCATCTACTTAAGTACTTTCACTAATAATTATACCAACGTTGATACGGCTAATTTATTTGTACATCTAACCAACAATTTATTCACTTATTCAGATAACTATCATTTAAAAACGCCCGGTACTTATGTGGGAGCAGATGCCACCGAATGTGGGATTTATGGAGGTTTATTTGGATATAAAGAAGGTGCAGTTCCTGCCAATCCGCATATCAGGCAAAAGACGATAGCAGCAACAACGGATGTAAACGGACAATTAAATGTAAATATTACGGTAGCCGCACAAGATAAATAACAACGAAAATTAAATAACATGAAAAGGATCAAATTTACCTTAACAATGATGGCAACAT
>JADGPY010000297.1 GCA_017882205.1 Chitinophagaceae bacterium | reverse complement strand
TTTTGGTAATATACTTTATCACTTCATTAGCCTGCATACAGCCTATTATTCCAGCAATAGGGGGTATAACACCTCCTTCTGAGCAATTAGGAATCTGAGATGCATCAATGAATGGAAACACATCGCGATAATTGGGTGTTCTGCTACCATCTTCATTCTTTGTATTCCATACTGCTACTTGTCCTTCATATTGATAAATGGCGCCATACACCAAGGGCATGTCTTTTAACACACATGCATCATTTAAGAGGTAACGTGTATTAAAGTTATCCGTGCAGTCTACTACTATGTCATACTCATTGATAGTATCAAGTACATTATCGGTTGTAATTTCAAAATTATGGGCAGTAATTTTAATGGATGGATTTTGTTTCTGCAAACGTTCACAGGCAATAAGGGTTTTTGGTTGACCGGCTTCTGCAGGAGTGTATAAAACCTGTCTATGTAAGTTGCTGATTGACACCACATCGTAATCTGCAATTCCCAGGGTTCCAACACCAGTTGAAGCAAGGTATTGGGCAGCGGGACAACCAAGTCCGCCCGCTCCAACTATTAGTACCCTGGCATCAAACAATTGCTTTTGCGTTTCTTTGGTAAAATTGGGTAATGCCAGTTGGCAACTGTACCGCAACAAATCATCCCGCATGTTGCATTTTTAGTTGGTTAATTATTCGCTCTGCTTCCTGAGCTTCACCAGGAGTATTAACATTCATTAATGTTTGGGAATCGGGAACTTGAAGAATGGTTACATCACTATTGATAAGCGCTTTTCTTGGACAAGAAATTCCCTGTGATAAAAATGATAATAGTGCTGGATAGCTATGAGGTTCCCATATTGTTATCAAAGGCTCAGGTAGCGCATCATACGGACTTTGAAAAGTAGTTGCGATAGTATTATGATTTCTATTTTTAACCAAATAGGAAAGAGTTGAAGTGTTAAGCAAAGGGAGATCACAGGCTAAAACCAACCATGCACTTTCTATGTTTTTTTCAAAGGCAGATAAGATAGCTCCATAAGGACCGAGTCCGGATCTTGTATCAGGAAGAGATTTGTATCCATCGTCCAACATTTCCACCTGACCTTTCCTGCAGGAAATGAAAACCTCGTTACAGAATTCTTGTAACATGTCAGCTATATAATATTGTTGCTCTTTTCCATGCCAATTTATGCTGGCTTTATCACGCCCCATGCGCACACTTTTGCCTCCGGCTAATACCAGGCCATTCAGGATGGCACGCTTATCACTCAAATCTTTAATTTCTTTTAAAGTCATTTTTCCCTCCAGTTTTCTGCATCAGTTTAATTTCTTTGATCACAATATCGTGACTCATCGATTTGCACATATCGTACACTGTTAGTGCAGCAATTGACGCACCAACAAGGGCTTCCATCTCTACTCCTGTTTTTGCTGTTACACTTGCGCTACAATCAATCACCAGCTCCTTCTGTTCATTGAAATGAATGGTTATATCACATTTATCAAGGCCTAGTGGATGGCATAATGGAATTAGTTCCCCGGTCTTTTTTGCTGCCATAATGCCCGCAATAATGGCAATTTGCATCACTGAACCTTTATGGGTCTGCATTCCATCACCTATTAATTTTTCCAGGACAACCTGGGGTAATGCAACAATACTTCTTGCGGCAGCAAACCGCTGTGTACTTTTCTTTTCACTTACATCTACCATTGCCGCTTTTCCTTTTTCATCCAAATGTGTAAATTTTTCCATTAGTATATTTATTTAGAGAGCATCCAAACTCTATGCACTTCACCTTTCTCAAAGTTATCACGTTCTGCTGGAAGTTCCATGAATCCATCCGTTTCTGCCAGGGTACTAAAATCACCTGAACCATTGCCTTTGATTGGATCTGCGATCAATTTCCCTTCTTCATTCATCCTCAATTTTACCTGTGGAAAATAAGTAAGTCCGGCAGTAAATGAAACCTCTTTGGACAAACAGGCATACCTATTTTCTTCAATTATTCCCAGTGAACTTCTTAACCAGGGTAAAAAATACCTGTAAAAGCACAGGCACGCAGATACCGGGTTGCCTGGAAACGCAAATACAACTGTCCCATTTTCATGTGTACCAAACCAAAACGGTTTACCTGGTTTTTGAGATACTTTCTGAAAATATTTATTTACTTCAAGTTCTTCCAGAACAGATGGAACCAGGTCAAATTTCCCCATGCTAATCCCCCCTGTTATTATCAGTACATCAAACAACTGCAGGCATTTGTTCAATCCTGTTTTTAGTTCTTCCCGATTGTCATTAATGTGCAGCATATGTGCCTCAATTGCTTCTTCCGAAAGAGCAGCCTTTAAAAGAGAAGCATTGGAACTCCTTATCTGGAAAGGGGAAGGCTGAGCGCTAACATCAACTAGTTCATCTCCTGTCGACACAATTAAGATGCCTGGATTCTTTTTTACAAACAATTTTTCTTTACCTACAGAGGATGCTATGCTTATGATCTGAGGCGTGATATACTGATCAGATTTCACCATAACATCATGTTCTTTTTTATCAGAAGCACGAAAATGGATGTTTTGACCTTGTTTAATATTTTCGGTAATAACTGTTGCTATTCCGTTTTTAATATCAAGATCTTCGTAGCGGATAACAGTATTTGTGGACGAAGGCA
>JADGPY010000296.1 GCA_017882205.1 Chitinophagaceae bacterium | reverse complement strand
GCCGAGGGTGTTCACCTCTTCCCATACCGAACAGAGCAGTTAAGCCCCTCATGGCCGATGGTACTACGCAAAAATGTGGGAGAGTAGGTAGCTGCCATATCTATTGAACCCTTACAGTTAATTCTGTGAGGGTTTTTTTTTGCCTTTCTGAACCTTGATTTACTTGATTAAAGGATTACCTTGACCTTCATCCCTTAATTACAAAAGTAACCAATTTGGTTATTTTATTTACCTTTGACTTTAGAATAAGATTGAAAATGAATATCTATAACCGAAGCACATTGATATCATTTTATGAGAAACATCCCGATTGCAAGGAAACTTTAGAGAAGTGGTATCATGATGTTCTTTCAAAACATTGGAAAAAACCAGGAGATATAATTAAGGATTTCAATACTGCCAGAACTATTAAGAATCAGCGGGCAATTTTTAAGATAAATCTCAATGACTATCGCTTGATTGCCGAGGTGAATTATTTAAAGGGCTGGGTGTTTATAAAGTTTATCAGTACCCACGCGGAGTATGATAAGGTATATACAAGTACTATAGATTTACATACATCAAAAAAAAGTAAATAAAATGCTACTCAAAATTATCAGGACAAAAAAAGATTATAATCTTGCTCTTGAAAGATTTCAAAAGGTTTTTCAAGCTAAGACTGGAACAAATGAAGGTGAAGAAGCAGATGTTCTTGCTCTCCTGATTAAAGATTACGAAGATAAGCATTATGCTATCCATGCTCCCAACCTCCTGGAAGCTATTAAATACCGTTTGCAACAACAGGGATTAACTAATGCTGACCTGGCTCAGATTCTTGGGTATAAAAGCAGGGTCAGCGACCTATTCAACAAGAATCGAAAATTGAATCTTAACATGGTGCGCAAACTGCATAAGGGTTTGAATATTCCATTGGAAATATTAATATCGGAATATTAACAGGAAACCTTTGTTTAAATTTTCAACTTACAATTATGAAAACGGATAATGCTGCACTTATTTTGCGGAAGCAATACAGGGGAGTAATAAGAAAACAATAAAGCTTGTAAAGCTGTAAATCATTTCAAGGTCTGAATCTTGATTCGCATTATTAAAGCCTGCCTGCCGACGCAGGCACAGATTATCCTGATTAGAGTTATTTAATCATTGTAATCCCTGCCTATACCGGACGGCAGGCTTTAATCCTTTAATCATGGTTCAGACTATCATGCTAATCCATAAATCCCTTAATCATGGTCAATTGTGGTTTTTTATGTAAATATTTTGTTAAAAGTACTTCTTCAACGAAATTTGTCGTAATTTAATATAACAAAAATCAATCGCCATGAAACAAAAACTTTTACTCACATTTATTATCCCTTGTTTTCTTTGCTCCGCAAATGCTCAAAAAAACACCGCGTATGCAATTACTGGTACAGAAAAAGGATCACCGAACTGGACGGAAGTTAGGTTGATTGATCTCAATACCGGAGAAGAATTAAAAACCATTTATCAGAGCTCTACGGAAGTAGAGATCTTAAATGCACGTACTGGAAAGGCTGTAGTTAAAAAAGATGCAGTAGCTAATTCTGAAATAATAAAAATGGACCGACCCATTACTATTAAAACTATGGATGCTGCAGGTAACTATCAGGTTTTCGAAAAAAGAATAACAAATGTTCGGATCAACCAGTTTGGTGACAAACCCTTCTCAACCAAGTCTGCCGCATTGGCGTATGATAAAAAGCACGACAGGCTTTACTATACACCAATGTCAATTAATCAACTACGTTATATTGATCTAAAGACCAACAAGATCTATTATTTTGAAGATGAACATTTTGCAACATTAACTGATCGTTGGAATATGGGCATTCAGTTTACAAGGATGGTAATAGGGGCCGACGGTAATGGATATGCGCTAACAAACAACGGCAATCATCTTGTACAATTCACAACGAATAAAAAAGCGGTTATTACTGACCTCGGTGCTTTAACAGATGATGCTTCTAATGGTCGTTATTCAATCCATAATCCAAGCGGTTATGGTGGAGATATGGTAGCTGCTAAAAGTGGTGATCTTTATGTTATCACTGCTAATCATGTTGTGTACAAAATTAATATCGAAAGTAAAGTGGCTACCTACAAAGGAACCATACAGGGGTTGCCACAAGGCTACTCTACTAATGGAGCTGCTGTAGAAGGGGGTACCAAAATAATAGTCGCCAGTTCTAACTCAACAACTGGCTATTTCAGGTTTGACTTAAATACAATGGTAGCTGAGAAAATTGCAAACCAGGGACCTGTTTTTGGTGCATCTGACCTTGCAAATGCAAATCTTATTAATGACAAGAAACAGAAGGCTGAAGTTACTCCGGTTGCTGAAGTAAAATCTGATGCGGCAGCACAACAAACTCAAAAATCACCGACTGAACTATACGTGCAAAATAAGTTTTCTATTTATCCTAACCCGGTAACCACAGGCCAGGTAAAACTTTCTTTTGGGGGTTATAGCGAGGGTAAATACCAGGTTCAATTGATGGATATCTCTGGCAAAATAATGACAACGAAAGCAGTGAATATTAATGCTAAAACCCAGGTAGAAGACTTCAAGCTTCCGCATTTAATTGCTAAAGGTACTTACGTGCTGAAGGTGATTGATGAAACTAACAAGGTTATAAGTGTAAATAATTTAGTTGTTCAGTAGAAATATTTTTTTATTAACTTCTCCTACCTCCAAACATTCTTAGTAAAAAGAGGAAGATATTAAGAAAATCGAGGTATAAATTTAATGCACCAAGCACTGATACTTTTTTAGTGTCAGAAGCTGATACATCATCATATTCCAATCCCTCACCAATTCTCTTTAACTTCTGAACATCAAAAGCAGTAAGACCTGTAAATACCATTACACCGATTATACTGATAATATAATCTAATTGGCTGCTATGTAAGAAATAGTTGATGAGCATAGCTATGAGGGTTCCAATTAATCCCATGATCAATATTCGTCCAAACTTTGTAAGATCCTGGTTTGTAGTGTAGCCCATATAAGCCATAACACCAAACATTGCGGAGGCTGAAAGAAAACAACCCAATACAGAACCTGATGTAAAAGCAAGAAGAATAAAACTAAAGCTGATCCCATTGATGATGGCGTAAAGAATAAACAATCCTAGAAGAGCAGGAGCAGAAAGTTTTCTGAAACCAAAAGACATAATCAGCACAAATCCCAGTGGAGCAAATAGGGTGACCTTGCCTAGCCCTGATAATCCTGTATCTGATATCAGGTAACTCATTAATTGAGCGTCGGTAGAAAAAAGCCATGCAAATAATGCAGAAACACCCAGTGCAATAAACATCAATAAGAAAACATTTGCTATAAATGTTTTAGCCCGGGTCTGTTCGATTGTAGGGGTAAGGGAGATGTTCTGAAGGTTTGTATCTCTGTTTGAGTAATCCATTTTTTTTAAGTTTTTATAAAAGTAATGATGAATCCTGGAATTAAGGTCTCTGAATTCAATTTTAAGTAATTTATAAGGAATTATCGGGCGACCGCTGATCAATTCACTTCTTAACCGCAACTACTTCTATATCAAACACCAGTACGCTATTGGGAGGTATTTTTGATGAGCGAACTCGTATCGAATATGCAAGGGCTGAAGGTATTATAAGGCGGATAGATCCACCCACTTTGCAAAGTGGAAGACCTATCTGCCAACCTTTTATTAGCCTGTTTAGTGGGAAAGTAGCTGACCCTTTGCTTTGGTCAAATATATCTCCATTGAGTAAGTACCCTTTATAATTTGACACTACAGTATCGGTAACTTGTACATTAGTGCCGCTCCCTTCTTTCAATATTTTGTAGTAAATACCATTTTTAGAGCCGGTGGTATCAAACTTCCCAGCTGCTATTGCATCGAAAATAAGTTTTCGATCTAGTTGTGATTGCACAATGCTGTCCGCATTTTTATAGAGATCAATTAAAGGACTGTGTTTTGTTGAGTCCCTGGTAAATTCATCTCCATATTTTACATTCGCTTCTTTAAAGCCTCCATTCCACAAATAAAACTTTCCATCTTCTACACCAGCTCCGTAATCAATACGGTCACCTGCCTTACCTGTTGTATCGTAAGTAAATGTGGAATTTAATAATTCCTGCCATTTACCATTGCTGGTTTGTATCCATTGGTTTCCGAATTGGGCTTTTCGAAACAATTGTCCATTTACCCCACCAAAATTTTCTGAGAAAGAGTAGAGATAATCGAGGTAGTTTCCATCCTTTGGGGCTTTAAACGAGGCAATAAGTTTCCATTGCCGCTTTTCAGGAACAAAGAAATAGCCACTGTAGATGGTTGTTTGTGCGGCAGAATCGGGAAGTGCTGTTACTAAAAACTTGTAGGTGATCCCAGGTTTCCAGTTATAAATCCAATGGCTGTGCCCACCGGTGCCCTCATTGCCAAATCCATCTGCATATACATTGTCTCCTTTTGCCAGCAATTGCACCTTGTTTTCAATGGATACTTTATTACGGTCCACAGCTTCAGTACCGGCATCCCATACTGAAAAAATAACTCTCCTTTCAGTTGGGCTGTTAACCTGCATCCCGAAATACCCTCTTCCAAAACCGCATGCCATATAATAAGTGTACAATGGATCTGCTCCTTCAGGTACTGTTATCTCATTGTAGAATTGAATAACTTTGGTAGTATGAGGTAATGGATAATGGAGATGTACAGAGGCTGCATTCCTTCTCGGCTTTGCATTGAAATGAATATCTTTAGTAGCTGTACCGCTCAATTCAATAGTCTGTATATCGGCAATGGTGTTACCCGTTTTCTGAATGGCTTGCAAGGTAAATGTATAAAAGCCTGTTGTATTGATGTTGACCAAACCTGCTTTTACTAATTGAAAATTATTGTTTTTAGGAATTGATATCGTAAAATCTTTTCCGGCAATAGAGGCTTTTATTTTGTTGCCTGCGGTTGAATTCTTTAGTTTGAGAGAAAATTCCAGTGTTCCTGTGTTTCGCAGGTAAAAATAATATTGTATGATTTGTTTTGTATCTGTCCAATGCTCCAGGCCTTTTGCTGTAAACATATCTTCTTCATCTTTCTCTGCTGGCACTGCATATCCGGTGTTG
>JADGPY010000043.1 GCA_017882205.1 Chitinophagaceae bacterium | reverse complement strand
TTTTTACTAATGTAGAAGGCTATTATCTGCACCAGCACACAAACAACATAATAATACAGAGGACTCATGTCATTTTGTGCCAATGTATTTACACCGATTACAATACCAAAAGCGACCAACGGAACTACTGCCAATAAAATATTTTTAGTTGAGTTACTTAGTTTAAAAACCGGGAGAGCTCCAGCCCATCTTCCGATCATTAAACTTCCCCAATACACCGAAACAAACGGTGCTACCTGCGATGATTTATAACCTCCAAAGGCGGATTGTTTTAAAAGTTCACCAAAATTACTCACTATGGTAACTTCCACACCTACATATACAAAAATGCCAAGCATTCCCAATACAAGTTGCGGATACTTCATAGCACCCCACCCCTCCGGATTTTTTTTGGCGACTAAATTGGAGAATAATAAACTTATCACCACAACTGCCAATGCCCCAAAAAGCCATTTCATTCTATACGTTTCAAGAGGTACTTTAATTGATGCAATTTCATCCGTTTGTGGTTTTATCGATTGCTTCAACTCGCTGATATTGATTTTGAGGTTTGCAACTTCAGCTGCACTTGCTTTTATAGTAAGGTTGTCTAAAGAATCAATTCGTTTCGTAACAGGGCTTATTTGTTCTGAAATTGATACTATTTTATTTGTTTCAGGAGATTTATAGCTGCTGAAAACAGGAACGAACATAATTATAAGTAAACCCGTAACTATTAATAGTGTGTACAGAGCTTTATTGGCTTTTTCAACCCTCTCTATTAAAACACCTGCCGGGACTTTTTTAGAAAAATAAAATAAAGCAGCAGCGCCAATGAACAAAGCGCCAACACATGCATATAACAAAATTACTTTGCCCAGGCTAAGGGCTTGTATTTGTTCATCGGTAAGCGCAGCTGCAGTGCCAAACAAAGCAAGTGCTACAATGATAGGCCCTATCATGGTCCCAAAGGAATTAATACCACCGCCTAAATTAACACGGCTTGTACCTGTTGCAGGATCACCCAAAGAAATGGCAAAAGGTTGCGCGGCGGTTTGCTGCAAAGAAAATCCAAGTGCCACAACAAATAATCCTACCAGCATACCAGTGAAAGTATTTGCATTAACAGCAATGATCATGGCAATAGCGCCCAATGCAGAAAATAATAACCCATAAACAATACTTCTTTTATAACCCCACTTGCCTACAAGATCTTTTCCGCCAAAAGAACCATAAGCGAATAAAGCCAATGCACCAAGATAGTATGCGCCATAAAATGCAAAGTCTATTAACTGGCTCTGAAATTGGTCAAGGCTAAAATAGTGTTTGCAGAAAGGAATGAATACGCTGTTGCCTGCAGCAATAAATCCCCAGAAGAAAAATACTGTTACTAAAGTGCTTAATGCACCGTAATTAGTTGGGATTCCCTGTGACTGCACATTTTGCGTAGATACTTTCATGGTAGGACCGGCCATAGCAATTGTTTTAGAAATTGAAAATAGCTGATTTTTTTAACCTACCGAATTTTCATTTATTATTTGTCGTTATCGAAATCATGCTTAATTTGATGATATATTCATTTCAATGGAAATAATACATATAAGTGCCGAATGTTACCCTGTTGCAAAAGCCGGTGGATTGGGAGATGTTGTGGGAGCATTGCCGAAATATCAGAATGCCCTGGGACATGTGGCCAAGGTTGTATTGCCCATGTATCGTACTAAATTCCTTTATGAAAACCAGTTTGAAGTGGTCCATAAGGGAGGGTTTGGAATGGGAAATTATGGCTATGAATATACCGTGATCAGGGAAAAGACCAATTTACTAGGATTTGATCTTTACCTGGTGGATATTTATGGATTGCTTGATCGGGAAAAAATCTATGGTTACGATGATGATATAGAGCGATTCACGGCTTTTCAGATCGCTGTCACCGACTGGATAAGCAAGTGGAAGCACCGCCCGGATGTAGTTCATTTGCATGATCATCAAACCGCCCTCATACCTTTTATGATGCAAAATTGTTTTCCTTTCATGCATCTTGCTACTATTCATACCGTTCTTACAATCCATAATGCACAGTACCAGGGGTGGATGGATTGGAGCAAATCTAACTATATACCTGATTGGGATAAATGGAAATGGGGTTTATTGGAATGGAATAAAATGATCAATCCCCTTGCCTCAGGAATCCGATGTGCTGCAAAAGTTACGACTGTAAGCCCGGGGTACCTTAGTGAATTGAAATATGATGCAAATGGGCTGGAAAATTTATTTGAATATGAAAAAGGGAAATGTTCTGGTATCCTGAATGGGATAGATGACGAAGTATGGAACCCGTCAAAGGATGAGTTTATTCAGGAGCAATATGGAGTAGAAGATGCTAATGAAGGTAAGGCTAAAAATAAAAAATTATTATGCGAACAATTTGATTTGGACATCACCAAACCCCTCATAGTTTTTATTGGCAGGTTAGTGGGAGAGAAGGCTGCAGATTTATTACCAGCGGCAATAAGTGATTCTATTAATCATAATGAAGGAAGCATGAATTTTTTAATCTTAGGCAGTGGAGATCCTTCGGTAGAATATCAGTTAGAACAAATGAGGGGGGCTTTCATGGGATATTACAATTCGCAGATCGGGTATAATGAAAAATTAAGTCACCAGATCTATGCAGGTGCGGATTTCTTGCTGATGCCCAGTAGGGTAGAACCCTGTGGTCTAAACCAGATGTATGCAATGCGTTATGGAACAATTCCAATAGTTAGGAATACAGGGGGATTAAAAGATACTGTCAAAGATTTTGGTGAAGAAAACGGGTATGGAATTTGTTTCAATAATGCCTCTGTATGGGATATAACTTATTCTGTTCATCGTGCTGTCGAATTGTTTAAAAAATCCATCCGGGTAGAAGAAATTAGAAAGCAAATTATGGAGCTTGATTTTAGTTGGGAAAATTCTGCAGGAAAATACATAGAGGTGTACAGTTCATAAAGTTCTTAACAATTAAATACAGACATTTACATCTAAAAAATAATATTCATGATAAGCAAATCGGTAATAGCTGTTATTCTTGGAGGCGGTGCAGGTAGCAGGCTTTATCCCCTTACAGCCAGCAGAAGCAAGCCTGCAGTTCCAATTGCAGGAAAGTACAGATTGGTGGATATTCCCATTTCAAATTGTATTAACTCCAGCATCAACCGGATGTTTGTTCTTACCCAATACAATTCAGCCTCTCTGAATAAGCATATAAAAAATACCTACCAGTTCAGTCTTTTTAGCAAGGGTTTTGTTGATATAATTGCCGCTGAGCAAACACCAGATAACCCAACATGGTTCCAGGGAACTGCAGATGCGGTTCGACAGTCGGTACGTCATATTAAGAACCATGAATTCGAAGATGTATTGATCCTTTCCGGCGACCAGCTTTACCAGATGGATTTTGGTACGATGTACGATGCTCATATAAAGAATGGCGCTGATATTTCCATTGCGACTATCCCAGTGAATGGTCGGGAAGCACCTGAGTTCGGAATACTCAAATCTAATGAAACACATGATATAACATCATTCATTGAAAAACCAAAGGCGGATGTATTACCAGATTGGGTTAGCGATACTGGTGACCAGATGAGAGCCAATGGAAGGATCTATCTAGCCTCTATGGGAATCTACATCTTTAATCGTAAGATATTATTTGACCTCCTGCAAGTTGATCATAAAGATGCAACTGATTTCGGAAAAGAGATTATTCCTTCTTCCATTTCGAAATTCAAAGTACATAGTTTCCAATATGATGGTTACTGGACAGATATCGGGAGCATCTCATCCTTTTTTGAAGCAAACCTTGCATTAACTCTTGATCTTCCACCTTTCAACTTGTTTGATAGCGCTCAAACAGTTTACAGCCGCCCGAGAATGCTTCCTCCAGCCAAGATCAGTGGAACTATGATGGATAAAACAATCATTGCAGACGGTTGTATCATTCATGCATCCAGGCTTGATAGTACAGTTGT
>JADGPY010000042.1 GCA_017882205.1 Chitinophagaceae bacterium | reverse complement strand
TTCAAAACCTGCTTTCAATATAGTAAGGGAGCATTGCTCTCCAAGTTGGCCAATCATGCTTCATATCCTGTCCCCAAATATCAAGTTCATAATTGATTCCTTTATTGTATAACACTCCTGCAAACTTACGGGATGCATCGGGATCCTCATAATCGCCTGAACCGCTTAAAATGTGTATGTGATGGCTATTACGAATATTTTGAAGGTACCAGTCATCTGAAAGATTAGGAAGGTAGTGCATAGGAGAATTATAATATACCTGCTCATCCCAGTATCCTTTAGTATATTCTGAAAGGTCATAAACTCCACTCATAGCAATGACTCCATCTATTATATGAGGAAATTTCAGGAACAAATTCATACTATGCAAAGCTCCAAATGAAGCCCCACAGATAATTATTGGTGTTTCATTCGATGTTTTATTTTTAATGAATGGGATCACCTCAGTTGAAACATATTGATTGAATTGGTTATGCTTAATTGCTTTATGCTCAGGAAGCATATTATCGTTTAGCCAGCTTTCATTGTTAATGCTATTGATGGAGAATACTTTGAGCTTTCCTGAATCAATGTATGGGGCAAGTGTGTCTAACAATTGAAAACGCTCATATTCCAGGTAATCAGCAGCAGCGGTTGGAACAAGGAGCAAAGCAAATCCATAATCACCGTACGCTGCTATAGGCATATCTTTCGCTAACGAAGGACTAAACCAGGAAGTTAATTCTCTTTTCATATAAGATATGTTGCATCAATAATGCATTTCAGCCAGTGATCCTCTTGCCTTCCACAAAATAAAGAATTTCTTCGTGTTTCTTTGTGTCTTCGAGTCTTCGTGCCTCCGTGGTTCATCTTTTGTTCAAATGCCTTAATTCCATTAATAATGATATGATATGTGCCTTAAGTTGATCAGAACGATGATAATACGAATAGTGAACATTTATTTCATGAAAAAAGAAATGCTTCCACATTCTTTTATCCGGCACAAAACGTAAACCCAACCCAATTTTATAACTGCTTAACGATGACAAGTCATGATCTGATGTATAATATTGCTCGTCTGTACTATGTTCCTTATATTCATTAAAATAGGTTGATCCTTTTTGATGGTATAAACGTAGCAGCGGTGATATGGTAAGTTTTGTATTCAATTCTATCGGGGTTTCTACTTGCAGGGTATGTGCCTGAATACCAAAATCATCTATATAATACCGGTAGTAAACTTTAACAATCATCCAGTCTGTCGCAAATGCATTTAACTGTATTGCAATGGGGACCTTCCATCGGTTAATGGGTAAATTCTCCACTCTTTCTGCTCCATCCTTGAAATACACCCTATGGTATGGAGTAGACAAAAGACCATGCTGGTAAACTATCTCAGGGAATAAAGCCAACTGAAGCCTGGGATTGATGGCTTTATACCAGGCAACCTGCAGGTTGAATGAATTTCTTCCATAAATATTAAACCATTCTTTAAAGCGGAGCTCGGCAGGGTAGATCAATTTTACGGGCCGTTGAATAGCAATGTCCAATCTTCCCCATCTAAGATCATCAAAGAAGCATTTTAATGTAGCAGAGATCTCCGATGATGCAGATGGAGTGGATTTCGATATGGATAAAGAAACTGGGATCGAAGTATAATCCGACTCCACAGAAAATCCACTCCCTATTGAGGCTTTAATATTATTCCTGAATGATCGGTTATACGAGGGATTGAAATAAATCCTGGCATCTACTCTTGATGCAGAAGACATTGCAAAATCAATATTATCTTTTGATGCAGATGTGATCACATCAACCCCTGTATTCAATTCATATGTATTTATTGAATCCCTTTTATTTGTGATCGTAAGTTCCCTCACAAATACGGTAAGTTGCTCTGTCCCTATGCCGCCTGTGATTGCAGAATGACCACCATCCTGGGTATAATAAGAAAACAATGCCTGGATTTCTGTTTGAGCGATCCTTTGTTTTTTATATAACGAATCCGGAGACCTTTGTGAAGCAGCAAATAAGGAAGCAAGTAATATTGTTAAGGTTAGGTAGTTCTTTTTCATAATCAATTGCAACCACAGCCGCCACTGGTTTTTCCCACACCTCCACCGCTTGCCCCTTCCCTAAAAGATTCAGCGTTATAATCAGTTTTATCTATTACTGATTTTCCGGCTTTCATATTTTCGTCATCCAGGTAAATTCGTTGATTAGGCTTAACGGTGGCGCAACCAGCAACAAGCAGGAATATAATGAAAAGATACTTTTTCATCGTTTAGCGAAGTTATAATTTTTCTTCGTGTGGCTATAATAATTTCACCACTTCGGGGTTCGGGATGCCTGGATTAGATTTTACTTCATCGCTTCTAATTCCTTCTGCAACCTGAACATCTCATCCCTTAATCTTGCAGCTTCCATGAAGTCGAGGTCTCTGGCAGCTTTTTCCATTTGTCTCTTAGTTTGGGAAACGGCCTTTTCCATCTGAGGAATTGTGCTATAAATTTCTTGCCCTTCTGCAGCAACTGTTACCAGCGAATCTACGGCATACGGGGACCTTTCGTTATATCCCTTGATGTCCAGAACAGATGTTTGACCCATGATCTGCTGGATAGATTTTTTTATGGTGGTTGGCGTTATTCCATGTTCAATATTGTAGGCAATTTGCTTTTCGCGTCTACGCGTGGTTTCGTCTATAGTTTTCTGCATGCTCTCAGTGATCTTGTCTGCATAGAAAATAACCAGGCCATCCACATTTCGTGCAGCCCTACCTGCGGTTTGTGTGAGTGATCTTTCATTCCTTAGAAACCCCTCTTTGTCAGCGTCAAGGATAGCAACAAGTGACACTTCCGGAAGATCCAATCCCTCCCTCAGAAGGTTTACACCGACTAGCACATCAATTTCACCAAGACGTAATTCACGCAGGATCTCCACCCTATCGAGTGTGTCCACTTCGCTATGGAGGTATTTTGATTTGATATTTATCCGGTGCAGGTACTTGTCCATCTCTTCCGCCATTCTTTTGGTAAGGGTTGTTACCAATACCCGATCACCCATACCAACACGCTTATCAATTTCATCTAAAAGATCATCGATCTGGTTAATAGAAGGACGTATCTCGATCGGTGGATCTAGCAGGCCCGTCGGCCTTACAACCTGCTCTACCACTACACCACCACATTTCTCCAGTTCGAAATCACCCGGTGTTGCACTTACATAAATAGTTTGATTGAGCAGGTTTTCGAACTCATTGAAATTGAGTGGTCGGTTATCTAACGCAGAGGGTAGACGAAACCCATAATCCACCAACACCAATTTTCGAGACCTGTCACCACCATACATCCCACTCACCTGGGGAATAGTCTGGTGACTTTCATCGATTACACATAAAAAGTCCTTCGGAAAATAATCCAGCAAACAGAAAGGTCTTGTGCCTGGATCCCTCCTGTCAAAAAATCTTGAATAGTTTTCCACTCCATTGCAATACCCAAGCTCCCTGATCATTTCGACATCATAATTCACCCGTTCGCTGATTCGCTGAGCTTCAATATACTTTCCTGTGCTCTTAAAATAATCAGTTTGCCTGCCACACTCATCCTGTATTTCCGCCAATATATCCTGCAACTTATCTTTTGGCGCTATGTATAAATTTGCCGGAAAGATCGCAGCATTATCCACTTTCATAATTCTCTTACCAGTGCTTAGCTCCAGTGTTTCAATGCTTTCAATTTCGTCTCCAAAGAATGTTATCCGGTATCCATGATCCATGTATGGAAGATTAATATCCACCGTATCACCTTTCACTCTGAAAGTTCCTCTCGCAAAATCTCCCTGTGTTCTCGAGTACAAACCATTTACCAGGGAGTGCAAAAATCCCTGCCTGCTAATAACCTGGCCTGCTTCTATTCTCACAACCCCTTCGGCAAAATCTTTCGGATTCCCAATCCCATAAATGCAACTCACACTAGCTACTACGATGATGTCCCTTCTACCTGTGAGCAACTGTGAAGTTGCCTGCAGCCTTAGTTTATCAAGCTCCTCATTAATGCTGAGGTCCTTTTCGATGTAGGTGTCACTAACGGGCATATAGGCTTCCGGTTGGTAATAGTCATAATAAGAAACAAAGTAACCCACCGCATTGTCCGGGAAGAATTGTTTGAACTCTCCATACAATTGAGCCACCAGGGTCTTGTTATGTGTAAGTACAAGAGTTGGACGCTGCACATTTTGGATCACATTAGCAATGGTGAATGTTTTGCCACTGCCGGTAACTCCCAATAATGTTTGATGCCGCTCGCCATTTAATAAACCATTGGTAAGATCACGAATGGCTTCCGGTTGATCGCCGGCTGGCTGATAAGAGGATTGAAGTTGAAATGACATAGGGATGCAAATTTCTCTTAATTATTTTCAAAATTAGGCAAGATTAAAGGATTAATTATTCAACCAAAAAGCTCCCGTATTATTTGATCTTTAGATTTATTAAAGTGGGTG
>JADGPY010000295.1 GCA_017882205.1 Chitinophagaceae bacterium | reverse complement strand
CATGTGGCAGATTTGAACCTACTAATACAAGCTCCATGTTCTCAATTTCAGCGATATGATCTCCGATAACACGCTTTGCTCCTCCGGCATTTTTTATAAAATTAAGCTCCAGTTCTTCGTGATAGTGCAATGGAAAATCGAAATTAGCCTTTACCCTTGAAAACAAAGTAAAACAGTCACCACTGGTTAGCGGCGTTATCTCTTTCATGATAGTCATTTCCATGATCAGTTATTTACATGACATAAAATTATGTAAAATAGGTTGAAATAGTATTAGCAATTTGTATTTTACAATAACCAATAATGCTTAGGCTTTAACGGTAAAATAGGATTCATTTGTATATATGTGATTGCTCGAAAGGACAAATAGTATTAAAAATGGATAAAATACTCGTAGTTTTAGGTGTTGTATTGATTTACCTTTATTACTATAAAAAATTGCTATATGAGAAAAAAACAACTCTTTCGGGTTATTGCAGTAATCATTGCTCTTTCCTTTTCCTCTTCAACCATATTTGCTCAAAATCGAACTATTACCGGAATAGTATCAGATCAAAATGGTGCAGTATTAACAAATGCCACTGTAGCTGTCAAAAACGGAAAAGCAAACACTATTACCGATGCTAATGGCACCTTTAAAATTACTGTTCTACCCAACACAACCACGTTAGTAATTTCCTATGTTGGTGCCAACCCAATAGAAATTTCCATCGTGGGGAAATCAAGTCTCTTAGCTACTTTAGAAGTCAGTGATACCAAACTCGGCGAAGTTGTGGTAATTGGATATGGAACTCAGAAAAGGGGAGATGTAAATGGTGCAATTTCTTCAGTAACTTCCAAAGAGCTGGCAAATATCCCTCAACCAACTGTCGATCAAATGCTTCAGGGCAGAGCGGCTGGTGTAACTGTTACTGCAAACTCAGGACAACCCGGAGCAGCCATATCAGTACGTGTACGAGGTATCACTTCTTTTAGTGGAAGCGAACCTTTATATGTAATTGACGGAGTGGCCATCGATGGGAATGCTCCTTCTCAGGCATCGTCGAATGATGGAATTTTTGGTGGTCTTTCCCCCGTTACACAAGAGCAAAAACCCAGCGTACTCGCCAGCGTCAATCCTAATGATATTGCATCAATTGATGTCCTAAAGGATGCTTCTGCAACTGCTATTTATGGAAGCCGCGGTGCTAACGGTGTAGTAATCATCACTACAAAGAAAGGAAAGAGTGGGGATGCAAAAATTAATTATGATGTTTATTTCGGGGAGCAGGAGCAAGGGAAATTCTTAAAAATGATGGATCTTCCGCAGTATGCTCAATTTGAAAATAATCTTGCTAATTTGTTTGGTACAACCCGCCGTATTGAATTTGGTAGTCCGGGAAAATTGGGTCCTGGCACTAATTGGCAGGATGCTATATTTCGAACAGCCAATCAAAGCAGTCATACGCTTTCGATCTCAGGGGCAAGTTCCAAAACAGATTATTATATTTCTGGTGGTTATTTTAATCAGGACGGTACTATTATCGGTTCTGACTTTAAACGTTATTCACTGCATACATCTATTAATTCCCAGATAAAGGAATGGTTTAAAGCAGGTGTAAGTATTACGGCCAATCGAAACAAAGCCAATACGTTGTTGGGAAACAATTATGGTATCATTTATAGTGCACTTTTGCAAGCCCCCGATGTAGCTGTTTATAATGCCGATGGAAGTTTTGCCGGGCCAGCTATTGACGCAGGCGGACAGGCAATGGGAGGACTTAATCCACTTCAACGGGCGTTAAGCGTTACAAATTATTTAATAAGAAATAATTTGCAAGGTCGGATTTATGGCGATATTAAGTTTCTTAATGATTTTACTTTACACTCAGAGATTGATGGGGACTTTAATTGGGGAGAGGCAAAAATTTTTAACCCAACCTATGCTTATGGAGCTCCTGGGTTTTCGCCTGCTTTTTCAAATACATTAGCTGTTTTGGAGGAAAATTATAGTTCCAGTACCTATTGGAATTGGCTGGAGCATTTGAATTACAATCATACTTTCGGCGGCAAACATGCCGTATCTGTATTGATAGGTCATGAAGTTTGGCAGTCTACTTATGGCGGGATTATTGCCAGCACCAAAGGTTTTACTGCCGGTAATACCATTCAGACCTTAAATTTAGGTACGCAATCTTCTAATACTTTAAATGAGCCTAAGGGAAGTACTTCAATGGAATCGTATTTAACTCGTGCAATTTATACTTTCAATAATAAATACAGCCTCACTGCCAGTATCCGCAGGGATCGGTCTTCTAATTTCGCTGATGGACATCAGGTTGGTTACTTCCCCGGAGCTGCTGTTTCGTGGCGTTTAACTCAGGAACCGTTTATGCAAAAAATAAACAATACGGTGAGTAATCTGAAAATCAGGGTTGGCTATGGCGCCACTGGTAATTCTAATATTCCACAATATAGTTATGGCTCATCCATTTATCCTGTTGTTACGGGAATAGGAACCGGTTTTAGAGTTGGTAATTTCAACAACCCGAACCTTACCTGGGAGAAGGCAATTCAGCAAAATCTCGGTTTGGATTTTAGTTTATTTCATAATCGTATTGAGGCTACTTTCGATGTATATAAGAAAAATTCAAAGGATTTTCTTTTTCAACAGCCTTTGCCTTCATTCCTCGGAGGCGGTACGGCTGAATACTCCAATGTATCAGTGATACAATCGCCCTACGTTAATGCTGGCGAAATTGAAAACAGAGGGTTTGAATTCAGTATTACAAGCCGGAATATCAATAAAAAAGATTTTACATGGTCAACAACTGTAGTATTATCACATTATAAGAATAAAGTAATTTCATTGAATGGATTTCCTGAATTAAATGGTATAATCTCTACCGGTTTTGGGCCTCAAATTTATGCTACAAAAACAAGGGTAGGGGGATCTGTGGGAGAGTTTTATGGATATAAAGTTGCGGGTATTATTACAACGCAGGCTCAATTAGCGGATTTGGTGGCGCATCCTCAGAATGTTCTTGGATCACCTCAACAGGTTAACAGTGACAGGTCTTTATCCAATACCATTTATTTAGGGGATATTTTATATGAAGGCAGGAGCGCCAATGGCGGACCTAATCAACAATACTCTTTAGGAAGTCCTAACCCAGATTTTACTTATAGCATAAGTAACAATTTTACTTATAAAGATTTTGATTTATCCATATTCTTAACTGGTTCACAAGGGGGAAAAATATTAAATGCAATTAATTTTCAAGCTATGGGTATGTATGGATTATATACGAATCAGAGCGTTGAAGCTGCAAATTATTGGACACCGTCTAATCCCAATTCCAACATTCCTGCACCAAGGGCAAGCTTTGGAAATAACAACCTGGTTATGTCCGATAGATTTTTGGAGGATGCCTCTTATCTAAGAATACAAAACATACGTTTGGGATATACTATACCTGCAAAATGGGTGAAGAAAGCAAAGTTGAATCAGTTAAAAGTTTATTTCAGTGGGCAAAACTTGTATGTATTTACTAAATATAAAGGGTTAGATCCTGAAGTGGGTTCATTAAATCAAAATCCAATATTGCAAAATATAGATTATGGAAGGTATCCAACACCAAGGGTAATAACGTTTGGTTTGAATGCTGAATTTTAATTACTTTAATTATAAAAAAGATAAAAATGATAACTAAAATAAAATATGTAACAGGGTTGGCAATTTTGGTTGCGGTAGTAACCACAAGTTGTAAGAAGTCTTTCTTTAACCGCCCGCCTGAGAATGCTTCAACTGTTGGCACTTATTATCAAACTGCTGACCAGGTTCGTTCCAGTACGAACATTTTATATGCAGCACCGTGGTTTGGTCTTAATGGAAAGGCTTTTTTTGCCATTAGCGAATTGCAAAGTGGCAATGCAATATGTTATGCAGGAGCCGACGGCTCTTTTGATGCTTTCGGTGCTTTTAGTGCAGGAAATGCCACCCAGGCGGTTTCCAGCGCCTGGAATTCCCTGTATACAGTAATTGCCCAATCTAATGCGTTGATAAACAATTTACCAGGAGCTGCTTCGAGTGTTCCGGCAAGTGAAGTTAATAACGCATTAGGAGAAGCTCATTTAATGAGAGCTGCAGCTTATTTTTATCTGGTACGTATTTTTGGAAATGTTCCTATAATTACCGATCCCGTTCCGTTTGTGAATACTTTTTCTACCGTAAAAACCAATCCGGTTGATGATATATATAAATTTATAGCTTTGGATTTGAAGTTTTCGAAAGCTAATTGTAAACCAGGTGTAGCAAGCACCGGACATGTATCCAGTGCTTCCGCTTCTGGCTTATTAGCAAAGGTTTACTTGTATCAACAGAAATATGATAGTGCCAGAATTGAGGCAGTAAATGTAATTAACAGCGGCGAATTTGGTTTGGTTGGTTTGAATGCTCCTGGCAGCTATGTTCAGATGTTTGAATTGGCCGGTAACAATTGCAAAGAATCAATGATTGCCTTGCAATGGACAAGTAACGGAGGTTACGGTTTCGGAAATCAGCATCAATCTGTAATTAGCCCTAATACGGATATTACCGGTACCGGCGATGGCTGGGGTGAATTAGGGCCTAGCCTTGATTTACAAAATGCTTTTCAAAATGCAGGAGATGTTATTCGCCGTCATGGAAGTATCATGACGAGTGGCGATTTTTATCCCGAGCTGCATAAAAAAGACGGAGGATATTATATTGGACATATCGATACAACTGTTAATGGTAAAAATTATAAAGCGGTCAATGCCCAGGGATCCGGAGCAGGAATGAAAAAATATGTGGTGGGAACGCCGGATGATAACAACGGATTAAGTGCATTTCAGGCAACTTCAAATAATACTTACCTTCTTCGATATGCTGATATGTATTTAATTGCAGCAGAAGCTATCTTGGGTAGTGCAGTTGGTGCTAACCCTGGAACTGGTATTAGTCTGAATGCTGTTTGTACCGATGCAACTGCGGTGGGGTATTTGAATAAAGTTCGTCAAAGAGCAGGTTTACCGGCTTTGACCAGCTTTACTTACCAACAATTGCTTAATGAAAGAAGATTAGAATTTGCCATTGAAGGAGATTATTGGTACGATTTGCAACGTATAGATGGCTATCAACCCAATGTTAATACTGGTATTACCATTGTATCTGGCCATCACCCTGTGGCGATAGCAATCATTAACGCACAGGACAGACGTACTGTTAGTATAAACGCCACAACTGGTCAGATATCCGGTTATGGTTCTGGTCGTAGTTTTATTTTGAATGATTCTAAGTTTTTATTGCCCTACCCAGCTACAGAAACTGCTGCGGACCCTGCATTATTAGAGGCGCCTGTACCCTATCATTTTTAATTTTTAATAAATAAATAATATGAAAAATATACTTTTAAATTCCAGGAACTTTTACAAGATTGTCGTAATTGGGTTGGTTGTCATGGTCTCCTGCAAAAAATATAATAGCCTTGGCTTTAATCCCGGTATGGGGGCGCCTACTATTTCGTCCGTGTATACGTGGAGCAAAACTGATACTACTGCACAGTATGATACCATAATAAGTTATAACGCAACAGGAAATATGGTTACAACACTCAAGCTGAGACAGGCCCGGGTAAATGCTTTTGATTCACTTACCACCGCAGGAAATCTTGGTAATTATTATTTAATCAGTGGTACAAACCTTGGCAGTGCTACCAACATAACATTTAATGGATATTCAGCTTATTTTAACCGGGCTTTAGTAACTGATAATTCAATAATTGTTCAGGTACCCTCGAAAACACCTTACTATGGAACCCAGGTCAATGATAGCCTTGTAGTAACAACGCTTTATGGGAAGGTGTCTTATAAATTTGTAATATTAGCACCGCCACCCACTGTATCCAGTTATTCTAATTATAATTTTTCGGCAGGTTCTAAAATTACGTTAAACGGTATAGGCTTTGCTTCGGTAACTTCTGTAACGTTATCAGGCATACCGAGTGGAACAGCGACTACGATCATCACCAGCCAAAGCGATTCTGTATTAGTTATTCAATTTCCTGCTACAACTATTAACAGGGGAACTTTAAAGTTTAATTATACCTCTGCGGGAATACCTAAAACGGTGACTGATCTTCAGGAGCTGGTTGATTTGGATAATGCATATCAAATATTTACAGATGATTTCCAGAATAGCTGGGGGGATGGCTCATGGCAAAGCCCATCAGGAAGATCCACAAATCAATTTAAGAGTGGAATCGCTTCTTTTGTAAGTACATTTACCGCAAATGGGTGGAAAGTTGAAGGCTTTTCTAATTGGTGGCCAAGTCAACCTTTTGATGGCAGCTATAAATTTTTCTCTTTTTGGGTAAAAGGAGGAACTGTAGATCACACACTTAATATTCAAACCAATACATCGTCTTTTGGTTATGGACAAAATACCGGGAACCCAATTGTAGTTCCCGCAAATATCTGGACCTAT